>NZ_JAPEIB010000049.1:0-20716 GCF_028823735.1 Algoriphagus sp. NF | reverse complement strand
CAAACCCCTTTTCATTGTTCAACTAATTAAAAAATGCAATATTGTTGCATAAATATAATTCTATTTTTCTCAAAACAAAAGATTTTAGTAGCTTATTTGTCGAAGCTTTATTTTCAAAAAGATCATGATAGGTGAATTAAAATTCCAGATCAGCGACTTGGCAAAAAACTCTGATCCTCCTTGGGATTTGCTTTTGCTTGCAGATCCATCTAGAGAAATGATTGATCAGTATTTATCCGAAAGTGAGGTCTTTGTGGGTGAATTGCAGGGAAAGCTAATTGGGGTCTTGGTTTTACTTCCCTTGAGTGATGGAATAGCGGAGATCAAGAATTTGGCTGTGGATGAGGCTTTTCAGGGAAAAGGCTTCGGAAAACAGCTGCTTCGATTTGCAATTCAATATGCAAAGCAGAAAGGATTGGAGCGATTACTCATCGCTACCGGAAACTCCAGCATGGCCCAATTAACATTGTATCAAAGCCTGGGATTTGAATTGTTTGAGGTGGATTGGGGCTTTTTTGAGCGAAATTATCCTGAGCCTATCGTAGAGAATGGGATTGTCTGCAAGCATTTAATGAAGCTTCAGATGGTGTTTGACTAAGGTTTAATTCAAGATTACTTTTGAAATAAACCTGCTTTTCTGCCTGCTGGAAAGGTGATCTGCCACAAATCGGCCTGAAAGTCTAGAATTCCGGGCCTTCCCACTTCAAGCTTCGTGCTTCCTCCTTCCCACTTCCCACTTCCTGCTTCCCTCTTCCATCTTCCCACTTCCCACTTCCTGCTTCCATCTTCCCGCTTCAATCTTCCTGCTTCCCTCTTCCCGCTTCCATCTTCCCTCTTCCTTCTTCCCACTTCCCGCTTCTACCATCAACCCAAGTAGTTCTCAATCACAAACCGCTTCGAATTATTAAAACAAAAATCCTCCACGGCTTTCTCTACATCCTCACGGGATTTGAGATGGGCTAAGTGTTTTTGCCCGCTCTTCTTGCGGGCCTGCTCAATTTCGAAAATCAAATTGTTGCTGAATAAACCAAACTCCAAGGCGGTAGGGTAGTAGTCTACCGGATCGATCAAGCCTTCAAAGTCGGTTCCGATGGTCAGGCATTTCCAGACCATTGGTTTTTCTTCATCGCTCAGGTTGGGATTGGCATAGGCACTTTTGATGATGGCTTCGATATTTTCCCAAATGAGCTGAATGCCGTTTCGTTTGGGATTGTTTTTCAGATCTTCCTTGGTGATTCCCAGAATCCGCTGATCGAAGGAAATCCCAAACATCCCTCTAGTTCGGACAATCCATTCGATATCCTCATCACACATATTGATGTTCCAGGCATTGAATTTCCCGCTTTCATCTGTGTAATCGTCCACCTCGCAGTCCTCCAGTTCGATATGCCTATCCAGGGTAGAAATACCCGAATAGCCGCAATGCGAAGCGATGACCGGGATGCGATCTCCCTTATCCAAGCATTTGCCTACTAGGCTGTAAAATTCCTTTCTTGATCGCGCACTCATGTGTTTGACATCAATCAGAATGCGATAGCCCAAGGACTCATCCCGCTCAAAATCTCCATTAATGCCCAAGAGCTCCTTGAGGATTCTTCTTCCATCATTATTGAATCCGGCATTCATTCGTTCGGATTGGTCCATAAGGATTTTTCCCATTCCGGGAATGGAGTGGGCATGTCCACAGAGATGATTATCAAAGTGATGGGCATAGGTGATGAAAAAGATCGGAGCCTCCCAATTTTCTTTGATTTCCTTCACGCGTTGGGAGATTTCATCGATAGATTGTACGCGATCGGTGCCCAAGGCATGGGCTCCTTCGATGGTCAAAATCATGGTGATTTCCTGATCATCTTCGATGGATTTTTGGAGTTCTTCCCGACTTGTAGGAATGCGATAGCAAGCATTCTCAGCATAATAAAGCCTCGGGTGTTGATTGGCCAGTTTTCTGGCTAGTCGCTCCTCCCGGAGCAAAGCTTGGGGAACGTGAATTTCATTTCTCCGGATTCGCTTTCCCGAATCCATCATGACAAAATCCCGCTCGCGCTGAAGGGATTCCCAATAGTCATAGTCATCAGACTGAAAGTAATCCACGACCTTATCCGGTATGCGCATGTAGGCGGTTTGTAGCAGGTCCCGGCGGATCCCTTTGGAACCCAAGATTGCAGAAGTCAAAAAGCGAAACCATTTGTCTTTGCCGATTTTTGGGTCAATGCCCTTCACAAATTGGCGTTCTAGCGGATACAGAGAGTTGAAGGTCAGTCGTAGGTTGGAATTCCAGCATTTGACCAGGTCAATTTGGCTGTAACTCGCTCCCATGACGCCTTTTTGGTGGTTACGGTGATTGGATGCAATGACGGTCCAAGGGCTGAATTCTCCTTTCCTTCTGAATTTTTTGGCTTTTTCCTGCATCTGAAAATGCGCACGCATGTGATTGTGACAGTGCAGGTCAGAAAATCTACGCTTACCCATGGCCTATCTGTTGAAAATGCTATTTCCACCCTTCATCACTTCGATGATGTCCTCTACCACGGAGGGGGAATTGGTGTAGTACCAATGATGAACCGTGTCATGAAGCAAGCCCTTGTCATCATCGATCTCGGTCACATCACATTGGTAAATATCATCGGCTAGATTGACGGAGTTTTTAGCACCCCAGCGGCCCAAGCGGTTGAAAGCGTTTTTGGTAAGCTCGGAGATTCCTAGTGCCTGATCTTTGTTGTGATAGTACACATGCACCCGCTCCCCAAAATCAATGAGGCGATAAAGTGGATTTGGACGCTCCAGCGCATAGTAATCGATATCAGCACCCACGAGTAGGATTTCTCCAAAAATAGAATTGATATCCAATCCTATGTCCTGTACACCTTTGACCATGTTTTCCAGGACTCGATTTCCCATGCTATGACACATGAGATGGATTTTTTGATCACAAAGCGGCTTTCGCTCTTCCACAAATTTCTTTTTGAAAAACTCCCGAAGCGAGGCCATGGATCGCGCTAAAGCAAAGCCCGACTGCATCGCATCATAGGCGTCCGAGCGATACTTAAGCAGTTTTTTCTTGGCAGGCCAGGTGAATAAGACCAAGTGCTTGATGGTAGAGTCTTCCGGCTCTACATATCGTTTGTGGAGCTCACAGAGGGTTTGCATGGCTGTTTCCAAATCGGACTTGAATCCATGTACAAAGACCAGGATG
The DNA here is from genome assembly GCF_028823735.1 of Algoriphagus sp. NF. Taxonomy (NCBI): domain Bacteria; kingdom Pseudomonadati; phylum Bacteroidota; class Cytophagia; order Cytophagales; family Cyclobacteriaceae; genus Algoriphagus; species Algoriphagus sp. NF. The sequence continues at coordinate 17,520 of NZ_JAPEIB010000049.1, read as the reverse complement.
TCTTCCGAGATACGGATATGATCGCCTTCAGGACTCTTTTTGCTTGCTTTGATTCCCGACTCATACAGTTCGGTGAAAATAGTGGTAGAAGGAAACTTGGCTTTGCTCACGTCCTTATCGTCGGCATAGTTTGCCAGAAGACTTTCATCGACCTCAGGGATGATTTGAATATCGAAGTCTTTCAGCTTTTTGGCTTTTTTGGGATCAAAGCTGATTGTACCATAGCGGAGATTGTGCCGAGCTTCCTCGTCTCCGTCTTTTCGCATGTACTCTTTTTCATTCACAGAAATGTAATTTCTGCTCCTCCGTGTAGTGACTTCCCGATTGGTGATGATGTAATGTTTGACCATGGCTAAGAATTTGAAAGGGGTTAAAAAACTAGTATTAAAATCTCAAGCTGCTCTTTGTCAGCATCTAATTCCAATTTTGGAAAAAAAAATGGCAAAGGCAAGGAAAAGCGGTGGCCTTGAGGTCAGGTTAAGAAATTGATAATTTTTTGCAGCGGCATGGAGAAAAACTCAAAGTTTTTCATCTTGAAATAAAAATCGAAAGACGTGAAAAACTTACAAACGCTGACCCTTTTCTTCTTTTTAGGACTACCACTGTTTTTTGCTTGCAAGCCAAGCGTCCTGACTTCAGAAGAGGAAGAAATCACCCGAATTGCTTTTGGCTCCTGCAATAGACAAAACCGACCTCAGCCACTCTGGCAACCCATTGTTTCCGATAATCCGGATCTCTGGATTTGGATGGGGGATAATATTTACGGGGATTCACCCAATTTGGACACGCTTCGCGCAAAATATGCCATGCAGGATCAGGTAGCTGATTATCAAAATCTTAAGCGCACTTCCAAAATCATCGGGATTTGGGATGACCATGACTATGGGATCAATGATGGCGGAAAGTTTTTTGCCCAGAAAGCAGCCTCCCAGCAGTTGATGCTAGACTTCTTGGATGTGCCCCAAGATGCTCCTGAGCGCAAACGGGAAGGAGCTTATGCAGCTCATCTATTTGGAAAGGGAGAAAATCTGGTCAAAGTCATCCTCCTGGATGCTCGATATCATCGGGATACCCTGATGCGAATCGACCGGGTGTACCAACCCAATTTGGACGGCCAAATATTGGGAGAGGAGCAATGGAAGTGGTTGGAGAACGAACTCAAAACCAGTTCGGCCAAGGTAAATTTGATTGTGTCTGGAATTCAGTTTTTACCCACTCAGCATGCCTATGAAAAATGGGCCAATTTCCCACAAGAACGGGAGCGTCTGCTGAGTTTGATTGCAGCTTCTGGAGCGAATACGCCGATTTTACTGAGTGGTGACCGGCATATCGCCGAACTGATGAAATTGACCGATGAGCGTTTCCCTGATGGGATCTACGAAATCACAGCAAGTGGTTTGACCCATACTTGGAGTACTATTTCCGAAGAGCCCAATCGCTACCGAATCGGCGACCTGATTGCCAAGCTGAATTATGGTTTGGCTGAAATTGACTGGAAGAATGAAGAAATAGCCTTTCAAATCAAAGGGGAGGCTGGGGCTTCTTATGCAAATCTTTCCATCCCATTTTCCATTAATTAATTCGAAAACACCATGTTTAAAAGACGAGATTTTCTGAAATCCCTGAGCTTAAGTTCGGCGGCTTGGCTTTCCCTCGGTTCGGCAGTTTTTGCCGAAAATAGGGTGAAAGAGCGTTTATTGGCTCCTTTTTCTTCCATCAGAATCCGGGGAAAAGTGGCTGCCGGAGGGAAAGGTATTTCTAGGGTAGCTGTTTCCGATGGCCGATCGGTTGTGCTCACAGATGCCAATGGAGAATATGAGTTGATTTCTTCCAATGATCGGGAGTTTGTTTTCATTTCAATCCCTTCGGGCTATCAGATCAAAAAGCAGGCAAATGGTTCGGCTGCCTTCTTCCAACTCATTAATCCCGTTCAAGCCGATCAGCAGATAGCTTTCGACCTGATTTCAACCCTGGAATCGGATGCGAATCACCATTTTCTTTTGCTTTCAGATACTCAGATTCAGGATGATTACGAAGCGCAACAATTGCTGAATGTGGCCATTCCGGATGTACAGCAGACCATCCGTGAGATCAGCGATCCCAATATATTTGGGGTTGGCTGTGGGGATTTGGTCTTTGACCGATTAGAACTTTTCAAAGAATATAATCAAGGAATAGCCGCTACCGGGATTCCTTTCTTTCAGGTGATAGGAAATCATGATATGGACTTTGGGGTGCGATCGGATGAAGGAACGGCAAGGACTTTCAAGGGTCATTTTGGACCAACTTATTACTCTTGGAATCGGGGAGAGGTGCACTATGTGGTTTTGGATGATGTGTTCTATCTGGGAGTGGGCACCAAATACATCGGCTATATCCCAGAGGAGCAATTGGCTTGGCTGGAGCAGGATTTGGCCTTGCTCGAAAAAGGGAAAACAGTGGTAGTCTCCTTGCATATTCCTACTTACACAGGAGCTGTGCAGCGCTATCTGGACCGGGATACGCTGGGAGGTACGGTTAGTAACCGGGAGCATCTTTATCGATTATTGGAGGGTTATAATGCCCATATTTTATCAGGACACACCCATTTTAATGATAATATGATCATGGGACATGTCTATGAACATTGTCATGGGACCGTTTGCGGAGCTTGGTGGTCTGGTCCAATTTGTCATGATGGGACCCCGAGTGGCTATGCGGTTTATGAGGCAAAGGGCTCAGAGCTAAAATGGCAATACAAGGGAACGGGATTGAGCATTGAAGAGCAATTCCGGGTTTATCCAAAAGGCTATCATCCCGATTTTCAGGATTTCGTTTCTGTGAATTGCTGGAATTATGATCCGACATGGGAACTCAGTTGGTATGAGAATGGTATCAAAGTAGGTTCACCGGAAAAAATCATGGCCAAGGATCCTTGGAGTATGGAGTTGCATACTGGGCCTGAATTACCTGCTAGACGCAAATGGGTAGAGCCTCAACTGAATGATCACATGTTCTTCTTCCAACCTACAAACTCTGAGAATCTGGTATTTGAGGCCAAGGATCGGTTTGGGCGCGTGTATTCGAAGAAAGTGGAAGGGTAGAAGAGAAGACTGGCTGTAAAGGTTTTTTGTCATTGGTAGGGCAAAAACCTAAAAACCCTGAAACTGTCCCGTATCTTCTTTTGCCCGAAGCCCTCCTATCGGAGGGCAGGCCCGCCTCCCGGAGGGCAGGCAATCTCATTTTTAGAACAATCTCTTGTTAAAATTTTATCCAGACCAACAACTATATTTGAATTAATGAATTTTCAAAAAATGAAAAAAGGGGGAGCGGTGTATATAATGACCAATTCAAACCATACTGTACTTTACACCGGTGTCACAAATGATTTGCAAAGGCGTGTGTATGAACATAAAAACAGGTTGAATAAAAATTCATTCACCTCAAAATACAATATCAATAAATTGGTCTATTTTGAAGGATATCACTCCATTGAGGAAGCTATAAACCGTGAAAAACAAATCAAAGGAGGGAATAGAAAAAAGAAAGAAAACCTGATAAACTCTAAAAATCCAGAATGGAAAGATTTGTGGGATGAAATTAAAGATTGGTAATTATTATAAGACTGCTTCGCTTCACTCGCAGTGACGGTCCACGCGTCATTGCGAGGGCCAACATTTAAAGACATCGAGCCTTCCTTATTTTTGTAAAGCCCGAAGCAATCTCATAGTTTGTTCTTCCTTTCTTTGAGACTGCTTCGCTTCGCTCGCAGTGACGGTCCAGGCGCCATTGAGACTGCTTCTCCTGATTCTCGGTATCGCAGTGACGGTCCAGACGTCATTGCGAGGGCAAAAACCTAAAAACCCTTAAGCCTTCCTTTTTCTTCTTTTGCCCGAAGCAATCTCATAGATTGTTTTTCCTTTCTTTGAGACTGCCCGCCTCCCGGAGGGCAGGCTTCGCTTCACTCGCAGTGACGGTCCGTACGTTTTTGAGACTGCCCGCCTCCCGGAGGGCAGGCTTCGCTTCGCTTGCAGTGAGGAGAAACCATAATTTTTACACAGTCATTCCTAATACCCCGCGGCTTCATTTTCCCTTCTCGGGTCAGCTCCGCCTTCCAATTTTCCATCCGGCAAAACCATGATGGCATCGACCGAACCGATGATGGGCGTTCGACCTTCATTGATTAGGTAGTTTTTGGCTGATAGGATTTGTACCAAGGTGCTGTCCAAGGTGTTTTCTTCAAATAGAATCTGATCCGGTAGCCATTGATGATGGAACCTCGGCGCTTCAACCGCTTCCTGCATGGTCATGTCAAATTCATAAGCGTTGAGGATGGTTTGGGCTACTGCTGTGATAATAGTAGAGCCTCCAGGTGTCCCTACGATCATCCAAAGTTTACCGTCCCGCTCCACCAAAGTAGGAGTCATGGAGCTGAGCATTCGCTTACCTGGTGCGATGCTGTTTGCTTCTGCACCGATCAAACCAAACATGTTTGGAACGCCCGCTTTGCTACTGAAATCATCCATTTCATTATTCATAAAGAAGCCCAACTCATCCAAATAGACTTTGGAACCGTAGGCTCCATTTAGGGTCGTAGTCACTGCCAGTGCATTCCCCTCCTCATCCATAATAGAGTAGTGGGTGGTTTCCATGCTTTCAGCAAAAAGAACCGATCCTTCCGCAATGTCCGACGAAAGCGTTGCTTTTTCAGGATCAAAGCTTTCCATGCGATTGCTTAGGTAGGCATCATCCAAAAGTTCTGAAATCGGAATCTCTACAAAATCAGGGTCTCCGAGATAGTAATTCCGATCCGCATAAGCTCTTCGCATGGCTTCGGTCAATACTTGCACATAATCTGCAGAATTATGTCCCATTCCTTTCAGATCAAAAGGCTCAACCATTTTTAAGATTTGACCGATGGTCACTCCGCCGGAGCTAGGCGGTGCCATGGAGATCACTCGTAGCTCTTTGTAGTCAAATACGATGGGATCCCGCCAAGCTGCCTCGTAAGCAGCAAGATCTTCCTCAGTAATGATCCCCCCCATTTTTTGCATGTGATCTACGAGAATTTTGGCTGTTTCTCCCTTGTAAAATTCATCTCGGCCATTGCTAGCGATGCGTTCCAAGGTTTCGGCTAAGGCAATATTCTTAATGGTATCGCCGGCATTCCACTCTTTTCCGTAAAAGGTATTTTCACCATTGACTTCGCGGACTACTTCACGGATATTTTGCAGTCGTCCTGCTTGTTGAGTACTGACTACAAATCCATTTCTTGCCAAATCGATTACTGGTTGGAGGATGTCCTTGGGTTCCAGTTTGCCGAATTTAGCCTGAGCTTCGAAAATCCCTGCTATTGTACCCGGTACCCCTGATGCTAATGCTCCTTTTGTACTTAGGCCAGGGATCACATCCCCATTTTCATCCAAATACATATCACGATGGGCTGCTCCAGGGGCTTTTTCGCGGTAGTCTATGGAACCAATTTCTCCATTTGCCAAGCGATAGACTGCAAAACCGCCTCCTCCCAAATTGCCTGCAAAAGGAAAGGTCACGGCAAGAGCCATTTCTGTAGCCATCATGGCGTCAAAGGCATTTCCGCCTTTTTTCATAATCTCAATCCCAATGCGGGAAGCTTCGCCTCGTGCGGAAACCACCATGGCTTTTTCTGCTATCAGACCTCTTTTGGGTTCCTTTTCTTCGGATGAGCTTTGACAAGAAAAGACTAGGAAGGGGATGCTCAATACCAGAGCAGCAACCCTCGTGTAAACTTGCTTATTCATTCAATAAAGTGCTGTTGAAGAGTTTAAGGATACGTTTATACTCGTCGGTCCAGGAGCTTGGCTCCACAAAACCATGATCTTCCACTGGATAGACGGCCATTTCCCAATTATCTTTCCCCAATTCGATCAATCGCTGGGATAGTCTTACCACATCCTGGAAATGAACATTCACATCGACCATACCATGGGCAATGAGAAGGTGACCTTCCAACCCTTCCGCAAAATAAATAGGAGAGGAGCGACGATAGGCGATTGGGTCTTCCTCAGGTGTATTGAGGATATTGGAGGTGTAGCCGTGATTGTAATGCGCCCAGTCTGTGACAGAGCGTAGTGCTGCTCCCGATGCAAAAACATCCGGGTGATTGAATAGGGCCATCAGCGTGATAAAACCACCATAGCTTCCGCCATAAATCCCAATTCGGTCTGCATCAATTCCGTAATTGCTTATCAGATGCTTGGCACCGTCTACTTGATCTGAAAGGTCCTTTCCACCCATGTGACGATAGATGCCTGTCCGCCAATCCCGACCGTATCCCGCTGAGGCACGATAGTCAATATCCAAAACAGTATACCCCAAATCGGCCAATAGATTGTGGAACATGTACTCTCGGAAATAGCTACTCCACCACTTATGGACGTTTTGGAGATAGCCCGCGCCGTGCACAAAGATCACAGCGGCACCATTCTTCTTCTCTGGATTGGGTTCGTAGATCCGTGCAGGCACCATGGCGCCATCTGCTGCTTGGAAACGGATAATTTCTGGATCTCTCCAATCATAGGCCTGAAACTCCTCACTTTGACCATCAGTCAATTTGATGAGGTCTGCGCCTGCTTTATTTTTTTGGAGATATAGCTCTGTGGGAGAATTGGAGTAGGAGTGAAGTATGGCAAGATGCTTTTCATCCGGGGAAAGTTTGACTTCATTGTTTCCCGTCATGGAGGTCAGTTTTTCCATTTTCCCACCCATCAGGGGCATACGGTAAAAATGACGCTCTCCCGGATCAACTTCTGAGGTGGTCAGATACCAAGACTTTTTGTCCTTGGAGAGGAAAGGGTCAAAAACTTCATAGTTTCCACTCGTTAAGGCTGTTTTGACTTGCGTGTCTATGTTTTGAATGTAAAGATGCGAATAGCCGCTTTCTTCCGATTGGAAATAAATGTGCTTTCCATCAGGAAGCCAACCCAAAGTGCCGCCTGAGTAAGTCCATCCGATTCCAGGCCCGGCAATCCAAGCTTCATCACGCTGTCTGTCTAAAGCCGTTAATTCCCCTGTCTTCAAATCAACCAAGGTAATCCAGCGATCTTTATTATCAATGGATCTTACCACGACGATGGCTTGCGATCCATCGGGGGAAAACACCGGTCCAAAAAGGGCCAAATCCCGCTCTTTTTCTTCCCATTCACGATCAGGATAATCACTTACATAATCAGGCAAATCTTTGATTCCGGGAAGATTGGAGGTTTCTATAAAATAAACCGTATCTCTATTCAGATCATAAATTCCAATTTCAGAAGTAGTTGGCTTGGTTCCTACTTTTGGACGGGCATTGAGGTCCTCGGTGTAACCCGATGCATCGACGTAGTTAGGAACAGCAGTGTTTTTATTGCTGGAAGGATTGAAAAATGAAAAGCTCGCAAATCTTCCGTCTGGTGAAAGCTGTAAGTTGGATGGATTTTTTCCTCCGGTGTAAAAGGTGAATTCTTTTTCGGGTGTAATCTGAGTTGCTTCGCGGTAAGCTTGTCTCATTTCCCGCTTTTCTTCCCGCTGACGTACCACCTCCAAAAGCTTTAAATTTTCTGACTCTAAAAATGGCTTGGATGCTTTTGAATCACTTTTGCCGGACCCGGATGAAGAAGGTTGGGAACCGTTGGAAATATTGGTTACTCTTTTGACTACTCCGGTGGGGATCTCAAGCGTGTAGATATTCTGCTCGCTTACAAAGAAGAGAAAGTCTTCATCCGCCAAAAAGGTGGGATTAGAAACCCGGGTGTGCCAGTTTAGCAGCTCTTTTTGTGAATTTTTTTCGAGGTCTTCTAAAATGATCCGATCATTTGGACCTACAAATAGTCGAAGGCTTTTATCGGAGTTGAAGGATTCTTGAGACCTTGATCGCTCCCGATCTATTTTCCAGTCAACTTTCTCGATAGAAGAAAGGTCGCTAAGCTGAATTTGATATAGAGAATCTGCGGGGTTATTCTCGGGATTGTATTGGAAATAAATGGTTTTACTGTCATCACTCCATTCGATCCCAGATGGAAAATACCCCATCCAACTGGGATCGCGCATGATGTATTCAACAGAGAGGGAGGATTGAGCAAATAGACTACCTTGGATTAGGGTGATTAGGCTAATCCAAATTATTTTTTTGATCATTTAAAGAGAGATTTAAGTTTTTTCTTTTAGAAAATCCAAAAGCTCTCGTTTGATTTCATCCATGTGTCCGTGGAGTTCATCGATTTCTTCTTTCGAATTTTCGAGATTTTCCTCGATTTTCTCCAGAAGCTTTCGGGTTTTCATGGCCCCAATATAACTCATGGATGGTTTTGCTTTATGACATCTTTTTTTAATGGTTTCAAAATCCCCATTTTCTAAAAACTTTGGTAGTTCTTGTAGGTCATTGACATTTGTATCTAGGATAATCTGAATCATGTCTCTGATCATCTCAGGATCATCATCTCCGAAATACTGATAAATAGAGGCTTCACTTATATATTGATACATGGGGAGAAAAATCTGGTTTGCGTAAAAGTTTGTTTGGTACTTCCCCTAAAATTAGAAACAATTTTTGAAATGCATTATTTATAGTATGAAAGTTTACTCAAAAGAAGGGGAAATTGATGTGAACTCACTTATTTTGTCTATCGAAAAGTAGGGAAGACATGAACAAAGGAAAAAAAATATTCTTGATTCTTTTTATCATTTTCATGGCAATCATGTTAGGGATAGGATACGACATCTCCCAAAAGACCACCTTTCCGGGGTCGAAAGGAAATTTAAAAGAAAGAATCAGTACAGGAGAAGAATAAATGAGCGGTAAAAAAATCAATATTGAAAATCTGGACTTGGACCAGATGAAAGAAAAAACCACCGAGAATCCGGGTCTATTGCCCTATGCCCATCATTCTGGGAGTGCGATCGTCAAACCGGAAGATAAAGGTAAAATCACTGGAAGAGCAGTGGCAGCCATGCAGTCGCAAACTGATATGCAAATGTCTCAGATCTACCAGCAGATGCAGCTTTTGGCAGATCAGGCAAAAAAAATCAAAGCCCGCGTGGAAGTTTCCGAACGAATCTATCAAGCGGCGATGGGATTTGAACCACTGATTAACCATCGATATTTTTTGTACCAAAAAGAGGATGGTACGGATTTTTTGAGTTTGATCGGTCCTGATGAATGGGGTCGGAAAAAAGATTGGGCCAAATTTGTGGCTGAAGTAAAACTGCTGGCAGACCATACCTGGGAAATTCTGCGGGAAAACACCTAAACTATGAGCCAATTGATGACCCGGCAGCTCGATTTGATCTTGAAAGAGGGCGGGGCTGACTACAAATGGGAAGTTTCTATTCCCGTCGAATCAAACTATTTAGACAAAAAGGGCAAAGCTTGGCTAGAGGAAATATTTGAAGATTTAGCAGGAAAGGGAAATCTTCCTTTGCTTGAAAAGATGAAGTTTGACTTCAAGCTTAATCGCTTTTTGATTCTTTGGGATACAGAAGTACATTTTAATCGCTATCGGCTGACTTCATTGAGGTCTGAATTGTACTCAGAAATGAGTTTTTCCTTTGATCAAGCCTACAAAAGACTCTGTAGAAGTCAGGAGAAAGAGGCTGTGAAGGCTGGATTGCAGGCCAGGATTTGGCAGGGGCCTCCCATTGCCCAGCGATTATTTGGGGTTTCCAGTGAGCCAGGTGATTTTTCAGGAAATGGATCTACAGGGTGGAAGCTTCAAGCCTACAATGATGCCCAAATTGATTTGCTCACCCGACTTCATGGGTATAAGTTGATTCGTCTTTGCCCCTTTGAGACCTTGATGACAGGTGGTTCTTTGAAGCGATTGGATCAGCTATTGATCAATCCAAAGGATGAACAAAGAGAGGTGATTTTCAATTGGTTAATGAGAAAAATGGGGTGATGTGTAGGGTTTGCTGAAAAAGTCTCAGACATGGCAGGTTCAAGGCGGTCGAGCGTAGATGTATGCCTATACTTCAAGCGAAGACTCACGTAGAAGATGCTATGTCTGAGGCTAGCATAAAAATCTCAAGATTGAGATTTTTTGGAAAGGAGAACAGCTCTTTATTGGCAATAACTTTGGACTTGTAGAAAAACTGTTTGCTGTAAGCATAGGCTTACCATTTGGAATGATAGCTAAATACTTTTCATGCGCTTTTCAGCGGACCCTACTCAGGCAAATAGCCCAAAAATCTCCCTTTCTATTTTTTCGACGATAAAGGAAAAGTCTTCTGATCGCTCGACAAAGTCTAAATTATTCACATCTATAATCAGCAGTTTTCCTTCCTGATAGTTTTCTATCCAATCCTCGTAATGCTGATTGAGGTTTTTGAGGTAATCGATTCGCATGGCTGTCTCATAAGTTCTTCCCCGCTTTTCGATTTGGCCTACCAGTTTTGGGATGTCAGCCTTGAGGTAGATAAGCAAGTCAGGAGCCTTAACATGCTGAATCATGGAGTCAAACAAACTTCTGTAGTTCCAGTAATCCCGTTCCGTCAGTAAATTGCTTTTGTACAGATTTGCTGCAAATATGTAGGCATCCTCGTAGATCGTCCGATCTTGGATCGTGTTCTCATTATTGTCCTGGATCTTTCTGATCTGATTGTAACGGGAATTCAAAAAATAAACCTGAAGATGAAATGCCCAACGCTTCATGTCTTCATAGAAGTCAGGAAGGTATGGGTTATTGTCGACCGCTTCGAACTCAGCCTTCCAACCGTAGTGCTTGGCCAGCTTTTCTGTAAGCGTAGTCTTCCCGCTACCGATATTTCCGGATACTGCTAAATGCATATTTTTAATAGAAATTACTTGCTAAATCTTGATGCTACAACCAAATCTTTGCTGCCGGCTGTGTACTGATAGAAGCCTTCTCCTGACTTGACACCCTTGTACCCAGCCTCTACCATATTGATCAAAAGCGGACAAGGCGCATATTTAGGATTGCCAAAACCATCATGAAGTACTCTCAGGATTGAAAGACAAACATCCAAGCCAATAAAGTCCGCTAATTGCAATGGTCCCATAGGATGCGCCATTCCCAATTTCATGACCGTATCGATCTCTTCCACTCCAGCTACACCTTCGTAAAGGGAATAAATGGCCTCATTGATCATAGGCATCAAAATACGGTTGGCTACAAAGCCTGGATAATCATTTACCTCTACGGGTACTTTCCCCAGTTTTTTGGAAAGCTCCATGATTTCGTTCGTAACCTCATCTGAAGTGGCATAGCCTCTGATTACCTCAACCAGTTTCATCACAGGCACTGGATTCATAAAGTGCATCCCGATCACTTGACCGGCCCGCTGGGTGACGGCCGCGATTTTGGTGATAGAGATAGAGGAGGTATTGGTAGCCAAAATTGCTGACTTGGGAGTCAACTCGTCCAGCTGTCGAAACAGGTCAAGCTTGATGCTTAAGTTTTCGGTAGCTGCCTCAATGACCAAATCTGCTGAAGACACTCCTGATTTCAAGTCTGTGAAGGTGCTAATTCTGGAAAGCGCAGCAGTTTTGTCTTCTTCGCTTAATTTTCCTTTTGCCACCTGACGATCCATATTTTTACTGATCGTGGATACCGCTTTTTGTAAAAAATCCTCTTTCAGATCTACTAAAGAAACCTGAAAGCCCTGCTGGGCAAAAACATGAGCGATGCCATTTCCCATGGTACCAGAGCCGATCACAGTTATGTTTTGCATAAATATTAGATGTTAGTTTACGTTAATTTGGGTTTAATTCTTTTCGAATCGAGGCTTCAAAGCTACCGCTGAATTGGAGCTTTTCCAATTTTTAACCTTCGCTTATCTGACTTTGTTTGTCATGTTTTAATCTGGATTATGAATTAGAATTCTTAGCGAAAAAACCAAATGCAAGAAAATCAGGCACTTTGGAGATTGAGGCGTAGCGATGCTACGGTGAGATCGAAAAGTGAAGTGAAATGACTGATTTTAAAGCAATTGGGTTTTGTAGTAGATTTTCTAATTCGTATTTCAGGTTTCAGTTCTTGTCTCTAATTTATCTCGTACCTTTGAGGCATGAATGAACTTGGAAAAATCAGTTTATTGCCCATCAATAGATTCACCGATTCAGGTGCCTATGTGGCTACCGAATCCGGCGAGGAGGTCTTGGTTCCTAATCGTTATCTGACTGGTAATGAGCGAGAAGGGGATGTCTTGTCAGTTTTTATTTACACGGATAGTGAAGACAGGCCAGTCGCTGTGACTGACGTTCCCAAGGCCTGTTTGGATGAGTGGGCAGTGATGGAAGTGAAGGAGTTGACCTCCTTTGGGGCTTTCGTGGATTGGGGCTTGCCAAAGGATCTTTTTGTGCCCAAGGCTGAAATCGGAAAAAATATGCAGGTCGGGGAAAAATACCTTATTAGAGTCTGCGCCGACTATCGTACCAATCGCTTGATTGGCAGTAGCAAGTATCGGGATTTTATATATCCTGCACCCAAGGATTACGAACCTGGTCAAGAGGTATCTGGTTTGATTTTTGAAAAAACAGATTTGGGTTACAAGGTGCTCCTTGAAAACCGCTACGAAGGATTGATTTTTGGAAATGAGGTATTTCAACCTTTAAGGCTTGGAGAGCGCCGTCGACTTTTTGTAAAAAAACAGCGTGATGATGGTAAAATTGACCTACAGCTTCAGCCTCTAGGTAGGGCTAAATATGAGGAAGGGGCAGAAAAAATTTTATACATCTTACGAGAAAAGGGCTTTTTACCACTTCATGACAAATCCGATCCAGAAGAGATCAAGGAAGTGCTTGGCATGAGCAAAAAGCATTTCAAACAATGCATCGGACAGCTTTACAAGGCCAAGGAAATTGTGATCCTTGAGGATGGCATCAAGCTAAACGATTCGAAGCAGTGATAGACCTCCAGACTTTTCGACAGGAAAGTCAATCTGATTTTCCCACAAACAAAAAGCTGAAAGATCGGCTCAGAAGGCTAAAGCCCAAGGATTTGGATGTGCGCTTTGCGGAAAATCATGAGGAGGTTTTTCAAGAAATCGACTGTTTGGACTGCGCTAATTGCTGTAAGACTACCAGTCCGATTTTTCTTCAGACGGATATTGATCGCATCGCCAAAGTTTTCCGGATGAAGCCAAGTCAATTTATCGACGAATACCTTCAGCGCGACGAAGAAGGCGATTTTGTGCTTCGTTCCTCACCTTGTCCATTTTTGGGCGTGGACAATAAGTGCCTAGTTTACGAGGACAGGCCGAAGGCTTGCAGGGAATATCCGCATACCAATCGAAAAAATATGGCAGGGATTCTTAACTTGAGTCTGAAAAACACACTCATCTGTCCGGCGGTACATAAAATTTTCCGCCAGATAGAGAAAGAGTATAGGAAGTGAGCCGAAATTTTGGCTTTTTTGACAATCAAACCTATAAATAACTCAATGGCTACAACAGAAACACACTTTTTGGGAGTGGACGTGGGAGGAACCCATCTTAAAATCGGATTGGTGAATAAGAGTGGTGAAATCCTTGATTTTGATAAAGAAGAAACACATCCATTCAGAGAACATCCTAATGGATTTGGAGAAGCATTTACAGAAGGATTAGGGAAATATTTTCGAAAATATCCTCAGGTAGAAAAAGTGGGTATTGGTCTTCCAGGATTAATTTCAAAGGATCGGACTACCCCTTTGGAGATTCCGGCTATCCCGGCCCTGAATCAATTCAAACTCAAGGAAAGCCTTGAAACGAAGTATCCGGACAAAGAATTTTTTCTGGAAAATGATGCCGCCGCCGCCGCTATCGGAGAGTTCTATTTTGGCAAAGATGATCCATCTGACAACTTCCTGTTCATTACAATGGGTACTGGAATTGGAAGTGCTTATGTAATTGATGGTGAGGTTTTTAAAGGGTCAAGAGGAAATGCTCTCGAAATGGGTCATATGCTTTCCAGAGGAAATGCTCGTCTAGAAACATTGATCGGAAGGCAAGGTATTCTTGATATTTTGGCTCGAATGATAGATGCATTCCCCGAAAAGGCAGGAAGGCTTAAGGGAGCTACCTTAGGTTCACATTTATTAGTAGATACTGCACGCGAGGGAAATGAAGTTTCTTTGATGGTTTTCGAAGAAGTAGGAGAGATTCTAGGTCAATCCATCGTATCTACCATACGGATTTTAGATGTCGCCGAAGTTTACTTTGGAGGAGGAATTTCTGCTGGTTTGGAGTTTATGATGCCAGCTTTGGAGCGTACCATTCGTCAATATTTGACACAGTACTATAATAAAGATTTGAAGCTCAAAAAAGCTACACTAGAAAACAATGCCGGTACCTTGGGTGCTGCAGCCCTTTGCTTTATGGGTTCAGGTCTGTGATCGTTACTTCAGAGACTTTAGAAATTGCATTCATTCGGAAAAGAACCTTTAGGGGTTCTTTTTCGCTTTCTACGCCTTCACAGTTTTCAGGGCTAGGCTCTAAGAAGTAAAAAAAGAAGCTTTGACTTTTATCGACCAACTCCACACGATCAGGTCTTCCAAAGGTCTTGATCAAGGCTTGATTACTTGCTCCTAGAAAGTTGTTTTTAATTCGCTCCAATTGCTGCATGTCTTGCATCCGAAGGCCTTTACAGCCGTACCGATCTGCTTTCCAATTCTCGATATTGAGTCCCTCGGTATCTAATTTTTGGCTGCAGGATGCTAAGCTCAAAGAAAATATCAGGGCAAAAAAGATGGGAGATAAAAGGCGTGTGTTCATGGAAGGCAAAGGTAAGGGCTTATTCCCTGTGGAAGGTCTTAAAATTGGATTTATTTGGATTGGAGCTATTTGATAAGATAATCTTTGCTCTGCGAAAATGTTTTCTTCCTTGATTTCATCGATTAAACTGAAATTCAAACTTTTGGAAAGTAATGACAGTTTTTGTCACCCTTTTGCCTGATGTAATAAGACGTCGGTTTGGGCAAATACTTTATATTAGCAGCTTAAATTGACATCACATGTACTATAGATTCGGAAAGGCATTCTATTACTTCAGTATCGTTATATTTCTCTTTTTCCTGCTTTATTTTTATTCCGCTCTACCTGAGCAAGTTTATCTTCAGCTTGACGCTGAGGATCGATGGGCCAAAGGCAATTATTTCTATGGAATGATTAGCCTTTTTGTGATTTTCAACCTGATTTCGCTTTTGCCACCAAAACTTCTGGAAACCAAATCATGGAAAAAACTTCATCGTCTCTTCCCAATCGGTGACCCTTTTCGGGATTACTTGCTCACTTGGTTTTATTCCTTTGGCGGGATTTTGAATTTCAGCTTAGGAATGATGGTGTTTTATACCCATTCTATCAATAATCAGCAAGAGATCACGGCAGATCAATTCAGCGTTTTCTTTTACCTTATACCTGCATTACTCCTTGTCTGGATAATTGCACTCTTTTTGCTTTTTGTGGGTAAAACCAAAAAACTTCAAAACCCTTCAGAGTACTAAAATATACTATGGCAGACCAAGTAAAATACAACGAAGATAGTATCAAATCCCTTGATTGGAGAGAGCATATCCGATTGCGACCGGGTATGTATATCGGTAAATTGGGAGATGGGAGTGCCCAAGATGATGGGATTTACGTGTTGGTCAAGGAGGTATTGGACAACTCTATCGATGAGCACATGATGGGATATGGGCGAACGATTGATGTCAAAATTTCTGAGCATAAAGTAGAGGTAAGAGACTACGGTCGTGGAATTCCATTGGGAAAAGTGATTGACTGTGTTTCAAAAATCAATACCGGTGGAAAGTATGATTCTGGTGCCTTTCAAAAGTCTGTGGGTTTGAATGGAGTCGGTACAAAGGCGGTCAATGCACTTTCTGAATACTTTAAAGTTCAATCTTACAGAGATGGAGAGACGAAAGTTGCCGAATTTGAAAAAGGAGTTTTGAAGGAAGATCGAAAAGTAGAGAAGTCCTCTGATCGGAATGGTACAAAAATCATATTCTCTCCAGATCCAACCGTTTTCAAGAATTACCATTTCATCCCGGAATACCTTGAAAATCAGATCTGGAACTATGCCTACCTGAATGCAGGTCTGACCATTAATTTCAATGGAAAGAAGTACTTTTCTGACAAGGGATTGTATGATCTTTTGGCCAATAAGGTGGATGAGGAGGCGATTCGCTATCCGATTATCCATCTGAAAGGAAATGATATAGAAATGGCCATGACTCACTCCAATCAATATGGAGAGGAGTATTATTCCTTCGTCAATGGTCAATTTACCACTCAAGGAGGAACTCACCTTGCAGCTTTTAGAGAAGCCATCGTGAAGACCGTTAGGGAATTTTATAAGAAAGACTATGATGCTTCCGATATCAGACAAAGCGTCGTGGCATCGATAGCCGTACGGGTGCAGGAACCTGTATTTGAGTCTCAAACCAAGACAAAGCTGGGTTCACAGTCTGTGGGGCCGGATGGACCAACTCTTCGGACATTTGTCAATGACTTCGTAAAAACCGAACTGGATAATTATCTCCATAAAAATCCAGCGGTAGCTGATGCCTTGCTAAAGCGAATCCTACAATCAGAGCGGGAGCGAAAGGAGATTTCAGGCATTAAAAAATTGGCGAATGAACGAGCCAAGAAGGCCAATCTTCACAATAAAAAGCTTCGGGATTGCCGGGTTCATTATGATGATCCTAAGGCTAATGAGGATCAGAAGAACAACACCATGCTGTTCATTACAGAGGGGGATTCTGCCTCGGGTTCCATTACTAAATCTAGGGATGTTCAGACTCAGGCGGTATTCTCTTTGAGAGGAAAGCCGCTCAACTGCTATGGTATGACCAAAAAGGTGGTGTATGAAAATGAGGAGTTCAACCTGCTGCAGCATGCTTTGAATATTGAAGATGGAATTGAAGGGCTTCGGTACCGAAAAATTGTAATTGCTACCGATGCGGACGTAGATGGAATGCATATCCGTCTGTTGATCATGACCTATTTCTTACAGTTTTTCCCGGATTTGGTGAAAAATGGTCACCTTTTCATCTTGGATACTCCACTTTTTCGGGTAAGAAACAAGAAGGAGACTATCTATTGCTATTCGGATGAAGAGCGGCAGCGAGCCATTCATAAACTTGGAAATAAACCCGAAATCACTCGATTTAAGGGTTTGGGAGAAATCTCTCCGGAAGAATTCGGGACATTTATCGGTGAGGATATTCGACTCGAACCCATTATTCTAAGGAAGGATACCAAGATTGCTGATCTCCTGAGCTTTTACATGGGTAAAAACACACCGGATCGTCAAAAATTCATCATCAAGAACCTCAAGATCGAAAAAGATCTGGCATTAGATGACCCCAAAAACAATGAAGTAGTAGAAGAGGAGGAAGCTGCTTGATTGCGGAAATAATGAGCGATTGGGCAGGTTGCATAAAAAATGCAAAATGTTTGAAATTGCATAAAAAATGCAATAAACATTCTTATTGTCTTGAGTATAAGAAGTGCTTTTAAAAGACTTCTTAAAACAAATTTGGATTAATACATGAGCGAAGAAACAAATAAGCCTGAAGAAACCGA
>NZ_JAPEIB010000048.1:0-22966 GCF_028823735.1 Algoriphagus sp. NF | reverse complement strand
CAAAACTACATCAATCTAGAAACCATGCTTCCGACCTATACGGAGGAGGAGGCTCTACTCAGAAACAAATTAATGAAACAAGCCTTTGCAATCTGTGAAAAGCTTCAAGCTGATATCTATCAAATTGGGGCGGATATACTATTCAAACACCTTGACAATAAAATCCATAAATCATGAAAGAGTTAAAAATTAAAGACCTGATCAAAGAGCTTAAAAAGGCCAAGAAAAAAGGAGCGAAAAACCTTCAATTCAAGGGAACATTGATGGTATCCGAATTAGGTAACAATATCATTGTATCTACGGAGCCACAGTGGTAAAGCAGTTCTTAATGAAGCGGAATGGAGTCTATAATGCTTTTTAAACAGGCACCTAACTCCCCTTTTACCTCAAAGTCCCAAAACCTCAAAACCGTCCAACCCTTGGATTGGTAGTAGGAATTGACTTCTTGATCTCGCTGCATATTCCGTTCGATTTTGGCAATCCAAAATTCACGGTTTGATTTGATGGCATGTTTTCGGTTTTCCCAATCGTAGCCATGCCAGAAAGAGCCATCGACAAAAATGACCAGCTTGTATTTTTTTAGGCTGATATCAGGTTTTCCTGGAAGATCCTTTTTGGGAGTTTTGTACCGAATCCCCGCATGCCAAAGTGCTTTTTTTAAGAGCTTTTCAGGCTTGGTCCCTTTTGATCGGATTTTGGACATATTGAATGAGCGCTTCGCGGTTGTGTAAAACCCATTTTCCTCCGAAAACTTAGGGACTGCTACTTTTGGTCTTATGTAGGGTTTGGAACTCACTTTTTCAATTTAATTTTACCTGCATCACTATTCAAACATATCTGATCCAAATTGGTGTCGCTTACATAAAATTAATCTTTTCACCTATCCCCTACCTTTACCTCCAAAAACCCAAGATTATGCCTGCTTTTCGATTGCTAGTTTCCTTTTGCCTGTGTCTTTTATTGCTCTTTCCGAGGACGGGGAATTCCCAGGAATGCTTGGATTATCGGAATCTCTGCATTCAGACTGGGGATCTGATCTTTGTGGGGGCTAAGACAGAGCAACTATCCGGGGCGATCAATCGGGTGACCCAGCGGGATTCTAATGTATCCTTTGACCATGTGGGAATGTTGGAGATTGTCGGCTCGCAGGTCTATATCCTGCATGCCAGTACGGAGAAGGGCTCTGTCTCGGAGCCTCTCGACAGCTTGGTCGCCCGTACTCAAATGAATGATAAGAAACTGGTCCTCTATCGACTCCAAGCAGAGCTGCAAGCGGCTATTCCCCAAGCCATCACTACAGCCAAGTCTCTCCTGGGCAAGCCCTACAATTGGTCCTATGTCCTCAATGACTCCAGCTTGTATTGTTCAGACTTGGTGGAGCGCGCCTTTCGACATGCGGAGGTATTTTCCTTGGAGCCCATGACTTTTATCAATCCGGAAAGCGGAAAAACCGATACCTATTGGCTGGAATTCTATGAAAAGCTAGGGATACCCGTACCCGAAGGCAAACTCGGTTGCAATCCCAACGGACTAGCAGCCAATGAAAATCTACGGCTAGTTGGGGAATTGAGCCGGTAGACCAAAGAAATTACTTAGGAGTCTTTTCATCTTCAACCATGACCCTGATGTGATTGACCAAGGTCACTAAAAATCTCCCCGGTTCTTCCAAAAACGGCACATGTCCGCTGTTTTCAAAGGTGAACATTTCCTTTTGTGGGGCGCTGAGTTGCTGGAAATAATCGGCTGCACCCTGATAGGGCGTATGCAGATCATGCCTTCCCATCATGAAAAAGATCGGAATCTCGAAATCTAATGGAAACTCCCCTCCTCCGCCCTGAGCCAACATTTTGCGGGAAATCCAGGGACTGCTTATGCCCAAGCTTGAGATTTCTTCCGCTGTGTAGAGGGGCGATAGTTCGGGCAGTTGGAAGAGCAAATCAAAATTTTCTTTCCCATACCAACCCCCATTGAAGTAACGAGCCCATTTTCTAACTGTCAAAATTTTACGAATGGGATTACCTCCTTCCGGATTGGGATAAGGGGCTATAGCTTCCAATTCTTCCAGGGCCTCTTCATTTCCTACTTCGGAAGCCAGTTGCAGCAATCGTTGATAAATAACCAATTCAGGATTGCCGGGAGCCATCTGCCCCACTCCAATATAGGCATGAAGCTTCTGAGGGATGCGAGCAGCCATTCGGATCCCCATTCCTGCACCATAGGAATAGCCCATCAGGAATATTTTATCCTGATTTAATCTGGCACGCAGGGAATCCACTAGCAAATAGGCATCCTGAATCAGCCCTCGGAAGTTGATCCGGTCCACGCGACTGCTATCCCCTTCCAGCCAGTTTTTACCCGCTAGTTGCTGATCCCAATTGACGACGGTGAAATAATCCTCCCAGGGGGTCTGATAGGCCCAACTAATAGGCATCAGTGGACTCGCAGGGCCTCCATGCAAGACGAGTAAAACCGGGTTGGAGCGATCTTTCCCCCGGATACTTACCCATTGTTTGGTTCCATTGAGCTCGATCTGCTCTAGCAGTTCTATGCCTTCAGGGGTATGGATGGTCTGCAAATCCCGCAAAATTTCAATTGACTTGTCTGATTGCTGAGCAAATAGCGAATGACCCAAGAGCCAAAAGAATAGTAAGAGTATCCTGCGCATGAGAAGCTGATTTATTTATTCAGTTTTTTTGAAAGAAATAAAAGAAGAAAAAAGCAGATAATTTTCCAATTCATTTTTTCATCTTGGTAGATAAATCTCAGAATATATAATCAGAACATATTCTATATCTATATTGAAATAAGTTTTTTAAAAAAAATTAAATATTGAATAAGCATTTATCGCCATACAATCAATGGATGATGCACATTTATCAAAATTCTATTTTTATATATTGGAATTATTAAAATTATATTAAAATAAAAATATACAGGAATGTAACATATAATAATAAGACCCGTTATAATAGGTAGATAACCACAAAAACCTTATTTATTATGAGCTATTTAAAAAACAATTATTTATACAAAACATTATTCAGTTTGGCAATGCTAATATTCTTTGCTACCCCTTACACAGTTGCGCAAAAAACGTACACAGATGTAAGGGAAAGCAAGGATTTGTCCGACTATCAATCTTACGATTGGGTATTTAACAAGGATATTATTCCTGAAGACTACATTTTAGTAGATGGAGATATGACCTTGATTTACAACAATAAAACTTCCAATTCGCACGTCAAAGAGGCGATTGATACCCAAATGGACGCGAGAGGCTTCGTACACAATGAAGAGAATCCAGATATGTTGGTGAATTTTCAGATTTTGGAAAAACCTACTGAATTGAGAACCTATACCATGACAAATGGACAAGACTATTTAGGATTTGGACCAAGATCTGTAAGTACTAGAATGGTACCTGTAAAAGCAGGAACAGTAATAGTAAATTTCATTGATGCCCAAACGGGTAACCAAATATGGCAAGGATTTGCTTCAGGAGCCTTTGAAGCAGCTGATATGAAAAATATTAGTAATCTGGAAGCAAAAGTAATATCCATCTTTAATGACTGGAATTTTGACCCATTCGGTGAATAGTATAGATAAGCAATTTACCGATTGAAGGCGATGTGCAAAGCATCGCCTTTTTTTATATCCCATGAAATAGTCCGAATTGACATCTTTTTTACTTTGGAATATAGAAGTCTCCCAAGTATTTCTGTAGTCCTATTTACCTGAAAATAATCATATATTTTAATCAATAAATCAGCTAATCGGATAATTTTTCTATATTGAATCGCATTCAAAATGCATGAATGAAATAAAGCCACTTTTTACCCACCCACTTCCCAAAAAAGACCATGACCAGATTTACGATTGTTTTTGTTTTGATCTGCATTATTTCCGCCTGCAGGTCACATGAGAATTTATTGACGGATGCGAAGACCTATTCCAACTTTCGGGGATTTATTCCGATCGATCCCATTGAATACCATGATGAGATCTTGCTTTCTAAAGACGGTGACCTCTACACCAAGGACATCAAACTGATGAATAGCGATGAGATTTTCCAGTTTTTGAATAATGAAACTGTTTTGGTCAGTATTGGCCAGGTGAATGCAGAAGGTGGAATATCCTATTTACCTGTGACCGTTTCTACCAAAAACTCCAGTTACAAGGTGACCATGGACTACATGAAATTTGCCACCTTGGCTGAGGTTCGTTCGGATGGATCCTTTATAGGTTTCCGACGGGTTGGCGTTGGGCTCCGACTCATCACCCTTCTGACCGCCAATGAATCAGGGATAAATATCGGAGACCTATCTTCCATTGGATTGGCTGCAAAGCAAGGCACGATCAAAGGAACCATGATGATCGAAGTAGTCGGCATCAAATCCCAAGAGGTGACCACCCTTCTTCCTTTACCTTCTGAAATCAATCAAACCACCATTCAAAATGCCATGCAGGCTTTGGCGACTATCAAATCAAAAATCTATGACGAAGATACCGAGCTTTTCCCTCAGGTGATGGCCATCAAGCCGGATAGTACTTCCAGAAAAAGAAAGCCAATAGCTCAGATCCCTGACTCCAGACCAACAAATCCAGAGACGCTGCCTGAGCGGTTCCCGAATTCTGGAACCGATAGTCTATTGACGACTACACCTCCCATTACCTCCGATCCAGCACCTGAGGATATCCGCAATGACTATGAAAATGATATCCTTTTACAAATTGGCGGAAGCAAAACCACTGTCTCCAAGTACCAAAAAGCCAAAAATCTTGAGAGAACCGCTTTTGAATATCTTTTTGATCGAAGAATAGATCAGGTGATCGAAACCCTGAATGAAGCTGAAAGAGCCTATCCGGGCTTTCATAGTGTCTACGATATCAATAGGCTCCTCAAAGCGGAACGGGAGGTATTGAAGGATCCAGACTCACCCAAATGGAAGGAGGTCTATGCAAGAATTTTGAAGGATTATCCCTGGAAGCTATCTGATGAGATTATTGAGCGCTTGGAAAATGAAGTAGATTCATAATCTCCGATTAACCCGCCGGAGTAAGTGTCTTCACTCATGTTTAAACAAACCATAATCCACCGCCAGCGTGAGTGTCTCCACTCACGATTTAACTTTTACTCTCTTTAGCCTGCCCACCTCCCGGAGGGCAGGCCCGCCTCCCGGAGGGAAGGCAATCTCATAATTTACCATTCTCTTCCCTGAGACTGCTTCTCCCGATTCTCGGGATCGCAGTGACGGTAGGCGCGTCATTGCGAGGGCAAAAACCTAAGAATCTTGAAGCTTTCCAGTTTCTTTTCATGCCCGAAGCAATCTCATAAATTGCTATTCCCTTCCTTGGGACCACTATGCCTACGTGAGTGTCTTCAATCACGGTAAAACCAGTATTTCCCCGAACGAAGTGAGGTGTATATCAGGAGGCGAAGCCTACTATATTTCGCCGAAGGTATATTTCTTTTCATACCGCCGACCTGAGTGTCTTCACTCACGTTCTATCCAATAGAAGGCTAATTCCTTCCAATCAAAAAGTATCTACTCCTACCCGAGCCAAGGCGATTTTCATTTCAGGGCCCTCCATCTCCGTCCAGGCAAAATAGATCCAATCCCCAAATCGCTCCATCTGAGGAAAACCACTTCTCCGACTGGGATCCATGACTGCTATTTCATAAGCCGGAAAAAGATTGCCAGACTGATTCACTTTTTGCACCATCAGGTAAGTCGCATCTTCTTTCATTTCCATCCAAGAGATCAGACCCTCCTCCTCATTGAGCAAAGTCACATCTACTCTTCCCAAGGCATCACCGGTACTGATGCTTTGTGCTTGGGAAAAGTCAGCACCGCTATTGCTAGAAAAAGCCACCTTCACAGCCGAGGATTGATCCGCATCGGTAAACCAAGCAGCAAGGACAAGTTCACCCTCTGCGTCTACTCTAGGACCATTTACAGGGCAACCCGTGATAGTCCAGCCATCAGGATGGATGATACTGGGCTCCGTCCATTTGCCATGGACCAAGCGGGTAATGGCGATATCCCGAATCTCCCGGTCAGATCTGTTTCGGTATAAAATAATTGGCCCCTCAGCGGTCATGGCAGCGGTAGTCTGACAGCAATCGCAGGTACGTGCATCTAATAATTCATCCCAGATCACTTTTCCCTCAATATTCACTTCAGCTACTCGTAGGCTCATAGCTCCGGAATGAGCAGAATGATCATGTCCTCCGGCAGAAGTTTGCCGGCCATCTAGCCAAGTCACCAAATAGCTGCTATCCGAATAGGCTATGGAACTTACAAACCCATGCTCTGTCAAGGTACTATCCTTGTGCAAGGCTAGATTATTTTTCCAAGTGCCTCCTGATTTTGGTCGTACCTGCATTTGAATGTCATAGGAAAAAGTAGCTGGAGATGACTTTTTTAAAATATGCGCGAGGAGATTTCCCTGATTTTCAACTATTGCAGGATAATCTGCCCAGTTGACAAACCAATCCTCGCCTCTCGTGATGAGCTCCGGAGAGGAAAAAGCTTCGTCTTTGAATTCGGAAACATAGAGTGCATGGGTAGAATCAGAATCTGGAGACACAAATGAAAGCAAAAGCCGGTCCTCTGATGCAGAAAGGAAAGGTAAGGAAGCCATAGCTGGTCCAGGGAAATCAATTTTCTCTGGTTGCCAAAGCTTTTCTTCTCCTAGTTGGCAACTGCCAAACAAAAGCAACAATAGGTAGGCGTAATTCTTCATATCGCTAATTAAGTAGAAAGCAGCTTTACAGACTAGGCCAATCGCAAAAGAAGTGAGGTATATCTTTCTGCAGGCCTATTTCATCGAGCGAAGCAAGATATATTTCCATTGTATTTCGCGAAGCCTATTTCAACGACCAAAGCTCAAGATATCTTGTGAGGCGAAGCCGAACCTATTTCTTGCCATAGGCATATTTCATTGAGCGAAGCGAGTATATATTTCCACCGTATTTCGCCAAAGGCGTAATTCTTTACATAACGTCGACGTGAATATCTTCACTCGCGTTTAAAAAAATTGCAAATCACTTCATCTGCTCGATTTCTTTGATATTATTGGAAATGGGTGAAATGCTGATTGACTTTTGATCCTTTTGAATATGAAAAATAAAAGTGCTAGTATTTCCCAATTTCCTGACCTCTTTCTTTTCCCCATTTAAAAAGTGTAGCGTGACATCGTGCTTGATTTTATTCTCTCCAATATTGGATCTTTCTTTCATTCCTTTTCCCAAACCGTATCCCACAAAGGCGAATAAAACCATCACGGACATGACTATTCCATAGGCTGCATAAACAGTCACACCTTTAGATTCAGAATCAGACTTATTGGAGCTTTTCTTGCCTTTTACAATCATTAGGTAGTAAAAAACCGAACCAACCACGATTAATAAGATTAGAAGAATGGGTTTATCCGTCAGAATAGCAATCGGTCCAAGCAATACATCCAATATACTGGCATAGCTTAAAAAATTGATTCCAATCAATCCGTAATAAAGCGACTCAGCCAAAATCCCCAAAATCAAAATATAGAGGTAGCCTAGCGGTAAAATCTCGGATAGACTAAGTGAAGATTCGGGAGACTCTTTTCTTGAGGAAAAAGGAATTAACATGGTTTTTTTAATTTAAGTCACATCGGAAAATACATCCTGAAGATCAAAAATGAAAATCTTTAATTTGCCATCCTGTATAGAAAGTCTCTAGAAGAGATCAAAAGGCTTGTCACATTTGGATTTCACCTCGCAAACTGGTAAACCATCTCGATATGCTCAATCCCATCCTCATCGTAGACATCTCCCTCCTCCCGGAAGCCTAAGGACTGATAAAATTTCAAGGCGTAAGTCTGCGCACCAAGCCGGATGGGAACTGAACCAAAAAGATTAAAACAGGCTTCAATTGCTTCATCCATCACTTTTCGACCTAGGCCTTTCCCTCTATGAGCCGGAGCAGACACCACCCGACCGATTGCAACCTCTTTGTAGGAGAGACCAGCAGGTACGATCCGACAATAGGCTAGCAATTCGTTTTCATGATAAATACTAAGATGATGGCATTTTTGGTCCTTATCATCCAAATCCAAAAAAACACAGTTTTGCTCCACTACGAATACTTCACTTCTGAGTCGAAGGATTTGATAGAGTTCTTCATTGCTGAGTTGGGAAAAGGTTCGTAGCCGGGTTTCAAGATTCATTATTCTAGCTTTAGTTTGGGTTTTGATCTGCAAACCAACGAATATAAATCAAATCTCCCTCGGATAAATCCAATTCTCTCCAAACGGAGAATTTTGAAGTCTATAAAAGTCAATTAAAAACCAGGAAAACAAGAAAAGAACCTACGCTTTCTGCTAATTTTAACTGAGAACTCATAAAAAAATATAACGCCTCAAGTACTCTGTACTTTTTTCCATTCTATAATTTGTCCTTTTTACCTATGTACCCTTCCCAATCATTGATCATAAAACTCAGTTCTTTTATCCTTTTCAGCATCCTTTGGGCTGTTTCCTTTGCTACTTGGTCCCAGGATCATTCCAGCATTGTATTTCAAAATGTTCGTGTTTTTGATTCAAAGAATATGATTTTATCCGAGCCACAAAATGTACTGGTAGAGAAGAATACCATCGCACAGATAGATAAAGCTTGGACAAAAGAGATGCGAAGCGCTCCTATCAAAATTAAGGGGAAAGGGACAACCTTGATTCCTGGATTGATTGATGTGCATGTGCATTTGGTTTTTGGATCCTTGAGTATGGTACAAATGATGTCGCCTGGATTGAATCAAGAGCTAATTCTCGAAAAATCCGGTAAAGGAGCAAAGGAAATGCTGCTTCGGGGATTTACCAGTGTACGAGATGTTGGGGGGCCTATTTTCCCTCTCAAAAGAGCCATTGACCAAGAAAAAATACAAGGGCCAAGGGTTTGGCCGTCTGGGGCTGTGATCAGTCAGACGGCTGGACATGGGGATTTTCGAACTCCAGATGAGCGATCCCGAAAGTTTTTTGGAACTCCATCCCGTGCCGAGTTATTTGGCGCAACCTTTATCGCGGATGGAAAGCCGGAGGTTTTGACCGCCGTTCGAGAAAACCTGCGATTTGGGGCCAGTCAGATCAAACTAATGGCTGGAGGAGGTACTTCCTCCGCTTATGACCCCATCGATGTCACTCAATACACCCTGGAAGAAATGGAAGCAGCTGTAGAGGCGGCTGAAGATTGGGGAACTTACGTGACCGTTCATGCCTACACGGACCGCGCGGTACAAAAAGCCATCAAAGCCGGTGTCAAATGTGTAGAACATGGTCAGATGGTTTCGGAAGAAACGCTGAAATTGATGGCAGAGAAGGGAATTTGGCTGAGTTTACAGAACTTAATGGATGATAGCCCAAACATGGACCCTGCTCGAAGGGAAAAAAGAAAACCGGTTTTAGAGGGGCAGAAAAAAGTATGGCCTTTGGCAAAAGAGTTAGGAGTTCAAATCGCTTGGGGAACAGACTTCCTATTCGAGCCTGAGCTTAACAAGGAGCAGAATGCTTACATTCTCAAGCTTCTGGAGTGGTTTTCACCTTCGGAAATACTGAAAATGATTACTTATGATAACGCACGTCTTTTATCATTATCAGGTAATCGCAGTCCTTACAAAGGTCAACTGGGTGTAGTAAATCAAGGTGCTTTGGCAGATTTGATTCTAGTAGATGGCAATCCCCTGGAAGATATAAGTCTCTTGGCACAACCTGAGGAGAAATTTTTGGTGATTATGAAAGATGGAAAACTTGTTAAGAATAAAATGGACTAGCAAACCCTAAGCCCTGCATTTTGTCATCATTCAAGATATTTGAGAGAAAAATATGGAAACTTGAAGCTCGGGAAAGCAATCAATAAAACTTCAAATAATCGATCCAAAGCTCAAAACTTCCCTCCTGCTTATCTGCAAGGATAAAGCCAATACGCTTAATCCCAGCTAGTTCCTTAGGATCAATTCCCTCAGCCATTGTATTTCCCATTCGGCTGATTTCCAGTTCTCGAAGTGGAATTTTCAAGGTTTGCCAATCCTCACTTTTTTCCCCAAACTTCTTTCGATATTTTGGAAGATAAAAAGGTGTTTCTTTTTCGATGAGCAGTTCAAATTTGCGGTCAGTATCAGATTTGTATCGAATTTCGCAAAAGGAATATTCAGATAAATCATAATTACCCATAGGTCCTCGAAGCGAGACAAAGCCACCGTTGTTTTTGAGTGAAACTGTTCCGGAAAACAAGACTGCATCATCGTTCAATTGAGCTTTGGATTCGGAGAGGCCACCCATGACGCCATCATTGATAATTGACCAGCGTCCAAAATCCTTTCCTTCACCAAAATCGAATATTAGGGGGTCGTTCATTTTTTGAGGGTAAAGAAATAAATAGATAAATCCAAGGATAGCCGCTTTCCACATACCATAGAAATAGGATTATAGCTGGAAATGTTTAATGGCCCTTACGGTTTTGGGGCTTTGAATTCAAAAAAGAAACCATTTAATCAAAGACTAAATGGTTTCGAAATTAGATCTATCTTTTTACCGTATTTTCAAATTGGATAAGCCTGTATCCAATTACCCTTTCGAGATATTCATGGGTCATGGAATTGCCGGTCCCTTGGGAAGGGCATGACATCCGATCTCGAATACTTTCTCTTCAATAAGCGAAATAGGAACAAGGGTATTTACAAAGACGGAAATCTCCACTGGATAGGTCTCTGCGTGAATTTCAACGCGATCAATTTGCTCCAAATTTGTCAATGCATCCTTGATTTTTGTGAGATCTTCTTGGCTATTAGTATTGACCAAGAAAGTTTTCCCTATATCCCCTGGTAAGATGTTTTCTGAGAGTAAATTCATGATTTTGTTCTTTTTAGCCTTGAATAATATACTAATTAATTTGCCATCCTCCACCTAAAGCTCTGTATAACTCCACCTTAGCTTGAAGCTGACTTAGCTTGATTTCCACAAGCTCCATCTCGGCATCCAAAGCCTCTTCCTGTGTAAGGAGAACCTCTACATAATCTGCTTTCGCAAATTGAAACAAGCTGTTTGCAACCTCGACAGACTGCCTTAGCACCTCTACCTCACGGGATTTGGTGTCAAAGCTATTGGTGTAATTCTCCAACTTGGCCATTTGATTGATTACATCGGTATAAGCGTTCAAGATAGTCTGTTCATAGGCAAAGACCGATTGAATTTGCTGAGCCGAGGCCATGTTGAATTGAGCTTGAATTGCCTTTCGATTGATCAAGGGAGCCATTAGGTCTCCTGCGGCATTGAAGATCAAGGATTCAGGATTGAAGAGGTAGGCAGGGTTGAATGCTTGATAGCCAATTCCAGCCCGAAGATCCAACTGAGGATAGAAGTTTGCTTTAGCCGATTTCACATCCAACTTGGCCGCTGCGATCTCCAGTTCAGCCTTTCGAATATCTGGTCGGTTTTCCAACAATTGACTAGGAATTCCAGCCTGTAAGCTATCCAGCTTTATTTGCATCATGTTATCAGAATGCCGCGGAATAGCCGTAGGATAAGCGCCAGTTAAGAAATAAAGACGGTTTTCAGTCTCCACCATTCGCTGACGAATCGCATATTGCTGGTTTCTGGTATTGAGTAATTGCGCTTCAAACCGATTGACAGCCAACTGATTTGCTTTTGCATACTCTTTCAATTGCCTGGCCTTTTCAAGAGCATCCTCTTGAATAGCCAAGTTTTGATTGATGATATCAAGCAGATTATCCAGAGCCATCAATTCATAATATGAGGTGGCAATTTCTCCTATCAGTTGGGTCTGCAGGAAGTTTTTACCCTCTGTTTTAGCTAGATATCGCAGTTGTGCGGCATCCTTTGCATTGCGGAGCTTTCTCCAGATATCCACTTCCCAGGAGGCCGTAGCTCCCAAAACGAAATCTCCAAGAGGTTCAGGAAATTCCTTCCCTTCTTTGATCTCCAAGTTGTGTTCAACAGCACCATCACGAGTAAACCTTCCCGGTTTTTCAGCACCTGCTCCTACACCTAAGTTTACAAAAGGTTGATATTCCCCTTTCTTTTCCAACACCTCATTCTTGCCGATTTCAATTTCCTGCAAGACGATATTGAGCTCTTGATTGTGAAGCAAGGCTGTATCAATCAATGCGATCAAATAGGGATCTTCGAAGTAAGATTTCCAATCTACAGCTGCCACATTGCTAGTATCGCCCTGAGTTGAAATAAACTCCTCAGGGAGCTTTGTATTTGCTTCCTTGAAATTGACTTGGGCAGATTTACATCCCCAAGCCCCAAGTAAGATCAAGAAAATGACCTTTTTCCAAAGACTATATTTATTCCTATTCATTGTTTTTGTTTTTTCGGTTTGCGGCTTTTAGCAAGACATTAAGTTTTGCTATTTTTTTCAATAGAGACGCACTGGCTTGACCTTCTTCCACGTAGGCTTCGGATAGCGAAGAATGTGCCTCATCCTGAATGAGGTTTTTACCCTCAATCATTTTACCGAAGGTGAAATAAAGACCAGGAATGATCAATACACCGATCATGGTACCTAAAAACATCCCTCCCATGGCGGAAGAACCGATCGTTTTGTTCCCGACAGCTCCTGCTCCATGTGCAATTACCAAAGGAATCAATCCGGCGATGAAGGCAAAGGAAGTCATCAAAATCGGACGGAAACGCATTTTGGCTCCTTCGATAGCAGCATCCAATACGCTGGCTCCTTCCCTGTGCCGCTGAACCCCAAACTCAACAATCAACACGGCATTTTTCCCCAGCAAACCAATCAGCATAATCATACCAATCTGTGCATAGACATCATTGGCTAAGCCCATGAGTTTGAGCATCAGAAATGATCCAAATATCCCGATAGGCAAGGAAAGTAAGACTGCAAAAGGCAAGACAAAACTTTCGTATTGTGCGGCTAATACCAGGTAGACAAAGAGTAGTACCACGGCAAAGATGTACACCGCTTCATTTCCTCTTCGGGATTCATCATAAGACAAATCCTCCCAGGCAATGTCATATCCTTTTGGTAAGGTTTGGGCGGCTACTTCACGAATTGCCTGAATGGCATCCCCCGTCGTAAACCCTTCGGCAGGTAATCCTCGAATTGCTGCAGAATTAAACAGGTTATAGCGCGTAATCTCGTTCGGACCTTGAGTCTTGTTTACCTTCATAAAAGAAGAGTACGGCACCATTTCACCTTCCTCATTCTTGACAAACAAATCCTCTAAATCCGATGGATAGCGGCGAAATTCCGGAGCTGCTTGGGTGTAAACTTTAAAAAACCGACCAAACCGGATAAACCCTTGCTCATAGGTACTACCGATCAGAATATTTAGGTTTTCCATAGCTTTACCAATGGTCACTCCTTTCTGCATAGCAGCCTGATTATCAATTTCCAAGTGATATTGCGGGTAATTGGCCGCAAAGAAGGTAAACAAGCCTTTCAACTCAGGTCGCTTTCGCAAAGCAGCCAAAAACTCTTGGTTGATCTTGTCAAACTCCTCGTAGTCTGTTTCTCCACCTGTTTTATCGAGCATTCGAAGTGAAAACCCACCCGAAGAACCGAATCCCGGAACAGCCGGTGGCTCAAAGTATTCGACTACAGCTCCCAGGTCCTTGGTTTCCTCTTCCAATTCTTCCATGATTTCATGAACGGAATGTTCCCGCTCTGACCAGGGCTTAAGGTTGATCAAGCAAGTACCTGCATTTGATCCCCTACCCTCTGTCATGATTTCATATCCGGCAAGAGAAGTAACAGACTCGATTCCTTCTACCTCTTCAGCAATTTTCTGAAGCTCCTGGGCTACCTTATTGGTAAGCTCCAAAGTGGAGCCAGGAGGTGTCTGAATGATAGCATAAATAGTACCCTGATCTTCATTTGGCACAAAGCCTGAAGGAAGTATATCATTGGTATAAATGATTCCCGCGACAAAAAGCCCAAGAATCCCAAAGGTGACTAGCCTTCTGGCAACCATCACATTGAGAACTCTGATATAGTGACCAGTCAGCCTTTCAAAAAGCCGGTTGAATCCATCAATAAAGCGATCAAACAAGGATTTTTTACGCTTTCCATGATGATTTCTCAGAATCATAGCACATAGAACCGGAGTCAAAGTCAAGGCTACAATTCCAGAGATAATAATGGAACTCGCCATGGTAATGGAGAACTGTCGGTAGAAAACCCCAACCGGTCCACCCATAAAGGCAATCGGAACAAAAACCGATGTCATCACTAGGGTGATCGCGATGATCGCACCACTTAATTCTCCCAAAGCTTTTTGTGTTGCTTTGTATGGAGTGAGTTTTGGATCTTCTTCCATTTTGGCATGCACCGCCTCGACGACCACGATGGCATCATCGACTACCACCCCGATGGCCAAAACCAAGGCAAAAAGGGTGATGAGGTTGATGGATAAGCCAAAGAGTTGAAGCACAAAAAAGGCCCCAATCAAGGATACCGGTACGGCTATGATCGGGATCAGCGTAGATCGCCAATCTCCTAAAAACAGGAATACTACTAATGCCACCAAAATAAAGGCATCCCTAATGGTATGAACTACCTGCTCAATAGAAGCATCCAAGAATTTGGAGACATCGTAGCTATACTCGTAGTGAACACCTTGAGGGAAGTCCACTTCCAGTTCCTTCAATTTCTCTTTTACCTGGGCAATCACATCACTACCGTTACTATCGGGAGTTTGCTTCAAGACAATGGAAGAGGAAGGACGGCCATCCAAGTTGGAGTAAATATCAAAAAACTCACTTCCCAGTTCGACCTCGGCGATATCTTTTAATTTAATTAGTTCCCCTTCCTCATTGCTTCGTATGATGATGTTTTCGTATTGCTCAGGCTCGTTGAATCTACCCGAATAGGTCAGCACATACTCCACTGACTGAGCTAATTTCCCGGAGCTTTGACCTAGACGACCCGGACGGGCGATAACACTTTGCTCATCCATAGCCTCCAGGACCTCTTCAGCGGAGATTTTATAGGCTCGCATACGGTCCAGTTTTAACCATACACGCATCGCGTATTTACGAGAACCTAGAATCTGTGCCTGCGCGATACCGTCTATCCGCTGTAATTCTGGAATAATTCGGGTATAGGCATAATTATAAAGGAACTTCTCATCGATATCAGCTCCCTCTTCCCCATATATATCTACATACAAGAGCATACTGGGTTGGACTGGGGTGATGATAACACCTTCCCGCTGCACCAAAGGAGGCAGGTTTGGCATGACTTGATCCACCCGTGTTTTTACCCGGACTACTGCTTGGTTGGGATCTGTACCGGGTTCGAAAACAACCCGAATAGTACCCTCCCCTGCACTTGTTGCATCAGAAGCGATGTATCGCATTCCCTGAACACCATTAATGGATGTTTCTAGCGGAATCAAGGTTGATTTGGTCAATACATCCGCACTGGAGCCCGGATAGGCCACAAAGATGTTGACAGTCGTTGGTGCGATCTCAGGGAACTGAGATATAGGCAGCTGGGTAATGGCAAGTAATCCCACAAAAACAATCATAAAGGAGATTACAATAGCCAATACAGGCCTTCTTAAAATATCTTTAAACATTTCTTTCGGAATTTAAGGTGATTGGTAATTACTCGGCATGTAGATGCAAGCCTTCCAAAACTTCGGTTGGATTGATCAATTCAAAGTGAATTTTCTTACCGTTTTCGACCTTTCGAAGGCCTTCCAAAAGAAATGTATCAGTAGACTTTAGACCACTACTGATCAAATAGATATGATTGAGTTCGCCCTCAACCTTCACCTCTCTAGACTGAATAGTCCCTTCTTTGTCCACTAAATAGACAAACTTCTTGTCCAAAACTTCAAAAGTGGCTTTTTGAGGAATCATAGTCACCCCTTCCAATGGCTTAGGCCAAAGAATATTGCCTGTTTGACCATGACGTAGCAGGCCATTCGGGTTTGAGAAGGTAGCACGGAAGGCAATATTACCTGTAGTGTTGTTGAAATCTGATTCGATGGTCTCTATTACTCCTGATTCAGAGAATAGACGATTATTTGCCAAACGGAGCTTGACAACCTCTAGGCTATCATTAGAACTCATGGCGTAATCCAGATATTCTGACTCTGGGACATTGAAATACACCCACATCTTGCTGTTATCAGAAAGCGTTGTCAGCAATTCCCCTTCATCAAGCAAACTACCTAAGCGGACTTCCTCAAACTTCCCGACAATCCCATCAAATGGAGCCCGAACTTCGGTGAAGGTAAGATGTGCTTGTGCCAAAGCTAGTTCAGCCTTTGCTTTTTCAAGTTGTGCTTTAGCTAATGCCGCTTCGTTTTGAGATACGATATCTTTGTCCGCCAGTGCCTTGATGTTTTCATATTCCACTCTGGCAAACTCGACCTCAGATTGAGCTTTTTGAAACTCAGCCTGGTAAATAGTCGGCTGAATTTGGAACAGCAGCTGCCCTTTTTTGACATGCTGTCCTTCGTCTACGAAGATTTTTTGAAGGTAGCCTTTTTCAAGAGCTCGTAGTTCGATGTGTTGAATAGCTCTAATTTGGCTTACATATTCTTTAATAAGTACTGTATCTTGTTGTATAGGTTGGGACACCTTGAAGGTTCCAGCCTCTTCGTGTGTAGTATGAGAAGCGCCGCAAGAGCTAATCAAGAAGGCGCAGCCCACTGCAAGGAATAGTAAATTCCTGTAGGTTTTCATAATTGAATGAATTTTTAATTGTAGGTAAAAAGAAGTAAATCAAGCCCCTAAACATCCATTTAGATAAGCAATAGGGACAGTTAGCTCGGGCCAAATAAGGCCAATCAAAAAATCCTACAATCTATAGACGCAGTGGAAAATATGAAGACGGTCTGTAAGGTCTTCAAAGAAATTTTTGGAATAACGAATAAAACGTGTTTGATCACGTCCAAGACTTATAGAAAGAAGACAAGCAAGAATGGCTGCTAGCGCAAACTTCAGCTGATCTTCAAAGTCTGTACCTGATTCTTCAACCTGCTCGAAGACTTCATTTTCCCAAGAAAACAAAAAGCCTGCGCTTGACTTCACTTCATCAACATCGACAGAACTACCAACATTTGCATCTTCTGAGGTAGAACTTAATTGGGAATTAAAGGAAGATGGATGATTTAATAATTCAAAACCAGAAAAAACGCCTGGGGCAAAAAGAGTAAACAACAATGAATAAATCACTGTCAAGAGAAATGCTGCCCGAAATGGTTTACGAATCATTATGGCAAATTTATTTGAATAATTTTCAATAATCCAAATGATTCATTTAAGATTTTTGATTAAAAATGGAGATTTAAAATAAAAAGCGAAAATGGACTCTGAATTCTTCCTAAATAGGAGTGTTTACCTAAATATTTGAAAATAAATCAACAGGAGTAGTAGAATTCATTTTTCTTTAGCTACCTTTGATGCATCTGAGTAGGAAATTGCTACAAGCAGCAAATATATCTCAGGTAAATGTATCGGTAATTATCCTGCCACAAGTAGCAAATCAAGAGTTTTTCCCTCGGTCTTTCTTCTTTTCTTCTACTTTTTGATTCCCCCCTCTAGCAGAAAAGCTAATTGAAGAATTAAACGCCGCAGATTGATTTGAAAGTAAAATTTAGAAGTATCCTTAGTATCCTTAACACCCTTATTTATCAAAACCATTCGATTCTCGGAATCAGCTCTTTCTGATTTCTCCCTCACATTACGCAGTCGCGTAAACACCTATTTCAAAGAAAAGCAAACTCAAAAACATGGCAATACCGAAATGGTCATTAAGACTGTTTTTATGTTGTCGCTCTATTTTGTTCCTATCATTATGGTCAGTACAGGATTATTGACTCAGACCTGGCAGCTTTTTGCGGCCTTTATCCTGAGTGGATTTGGAATGGCTGGAATAGGAATGGGTATTATGCATGATGCTATTCATGGCACTTACTCCTCAAATCCCAAAATCAATAAAATTCTTAGCTACACACTCAACATGGTTGGGGCAAATGCTAGCGTTTGGCGTATTCAACACAATGTACTCCATCATAGCTTTACCAATATCCATGAAGGCGACGATGATATCAATGCTCCGTTTTTCTTGCGCTTCTCACCTAACGTAAAGAAAAATAAACTTCACCCCTACCAATCTTGGTACACTTGGTTTTTCTATGGGCTTTCCACATTATCCTGGGTTACCACAAAGGATTTTATACGACTTGATCGTTACCACAAAATGGGATTGGTCAAAGGTGAAAATGCATACCGTAATACCTTCCTGAAAATACTAGCCTGGAAAGTAGTCTACTTCGCATTTACGCTGGGAATCCCAATGATCTTCTCACCCTTCGGAGTGGGGCAGATTCTTCTAGCTTTCCTTGTCTTGCATTTCATTACGGGCTTATCGATTTCATTGGTATTTCAGACAGCTCATATTATGCCTGATGTAGTCTTTCCAGTAATGGATGAAAACGGTATGGTAGAAGGTGAGCGCATGATTCATCAATTGGTAACGACCTGTAATTATTCACCGAAAAGCAGAATTTTCTCTTGGATGATTGGCGGGCTGAATTATCAAGTAGAGCATCACTTGTTTCCGGATATCTGCCATGTACATTATCGGAAAATTGCACCGATCGTGAAGCAGACGGCAGAGGAGTTTCAACTCCCTTACTATTCCAAGAAAACCTTTTTTCATGCTTTGAAGGCACATTTCCAGATGCTCCATCACTTGGGCACTGTGGAAACTATTCCTGTGAAAAGCTAAACCACTATCCATGCAAACTTCAAAAAGAAATAATCGGCCAAATCCTTCCAGCCGTGGCTCGCAAGCGCCCAAAGGAAGGAGACCAGCCAAAGCAAAACCAGTTTCTAATCTTGATCCAAATTTGCTTCGAAAATCAGCTAAGCCGGTGCTTACTGAACAGAAGCAGGAGAATAGACAACGATTCGATGAACTGAAGCTTGACAATAAAATTCAGCAAAACATCACATCCAAAGGATATGAGTTTTTGACTCCTATTCAAGAGCAGGCTATTCCTGTTTTGCTACAAGGTAAAGACATGCTCGCCATTTCCCGTACGGGATCCGGCAAGACAGCAGCCTTTCTGATTCCATTGATCATCCGATTGATGCAGAAGCCTCTAGCTACCTCTCTTCTGATCGTCACTCCTACCCGGGAGCTTGCACTTCAAATTGGAGAAGAATTCAAAGGACTGAGCCAGGGAATGAATCTTCGCTTTGCCACATTTATCGGTGGAACGAACATCAATACTGACCTTAAGAATCTTGGACAAAAGCCCCAGGTAATCATTGGTACACCCGGAAGACTATTGGATCTATCCAATCAGCGGGCACTTCGATTGAACCATATAAATACCTTGGTTTTGGATGAATTTGACCGAATGCTAGATATGGGTTTTGTCCATGATGTGAAGCGACTGGTGGAATTGATCGGGAAGCGCGAACAAACGCTATTGTTTTCCGCGACTTTGGATAAAAATCAGCGAAAGCTAATCGATGGACTTCTTCATCAACCAAAAGAAATCCATGTAGATCCAGGAACTGCTGCCAACGAGCATATCGAGCAGGATACTATTCGAGTGCCTGAAGGCAAAGACAAGTTTGAAATGCTACAGGATTTGTTTAATGACAAAGATTTGAAAAAAGTCATTCTCTTCACGGAGACCAAAAGACTGGCAGATCGACTTTGCAAGAAACTCAATCAAAACGGCATCAAATCCGGTCAGATTCACGGGAATAAATCACAGAACTTTAGAAATAAGGTTTTGGATGAATTCAAAAATGAATCAATCCGGGTCCTGGTTGCCACGGATGTGGCTGCTAGGGGAATTGACGTGCAGGATGTCACGCATGTCATCAACTACCAACTGCCCATGACAATGGATTCGTATATCCACCGAATTGGACGGACGGGGCGGGCCGGAAAGACCGGTCGCGCGATCACCTTTATTAACTAAACCACGCAATATGGCCAAAAACCAAAATGCTTTTATGAAAAAGCAGCGCGCTGAACTCAAACGCCGCAAGAAAAAGGAAAAATTTGAGGAAAAGCTGCAGCGTAAATCACAACCCAAAGACGGAAGTCTTGAAAATATGACAGTTTATGTGGATGAATTCGGAAATCTATCGGAAACTCCACCTGAGCCTCAAGAACCGAAAAAAAAATTAAATCAAACCAATACCCGCAGTAATTCTGCTGCACAAAACAAGTAAAACTATGAACGAAGGAACAGTAAAATTCTTTAACGAGTCCAAAGGTTTTGGATTCATCACGCCATCAGACAACTCTGAAGACGTATTTGTACACATCAGCGGTCTCGTACACGAGATTCGTGAGCACGACAAAGTTAGCTTTGACACGACTCAAGGTAAAAAAGGTATCAATGCAGTCAATGTAAAAGTAATCGGTTAATCCCGATCACTTGACTTGACCGGGCTTTCGGGCCCATCAATTCAAAAAATCATGAACGAAGGAACAGTAAAATTCTTTAATGAATCCAAAGGATTTGGATTTATTACTCCAGCAGACAATTCTGAGGACGTATTTGTACACATCAGTGGACTAGTACACGAAATCCGTGAAAACGATAAGGTAACCTATGATACCGTTCAAGGTAAAAAAGGAATCAACGCAGTCAATGTGAAAGTGGTCGGTTAATCCACCCTTATTCATTCAAAAGAAAAGCGGAGTGTTTACTTCGCTTTTTTTTATGCCTTTTTTAATAATCACATTTCTTCTTCACCCTAAAATAAAGCATCAGTATGCTCTATAGATCTTGAATCCTATTGAACACAGTGCCCAGATCGATATTCTTCAGATATTTTTTAACTTAACATCCTAAACCTCAACAACTATGAAGAATATAAAGTATTTACCTTTTCTATTGCTGCTTCTTGCCTTTTCCTGCGTAAATAGCTCTAAAAAAGAATTGGGTGAAAAACTAACCGAAACCAAGTCTATAGCAGGCGTTACCAAAGTTAGTCTTACAGGAGCATTTAATGTCCACATTCATCAGGGGGATAAAGAATCAATGGAGATTGAAGGTTATCAGAAAAGCCTGGACCAGCTGACGATTACTCAAGAAAATGAATCCTTACAAATCAAGTTTGGATCAAAAGAGCTAGAATTTGAAGAAGGGTTTACACCAGAAATCCACCTGACTCTAGCCAACTTAGAAGAGCTGGCCTTTGACGGTGCAGGGAATATAGAGTCCGAGGGTAGATTGGAACTCAATAGCCTCCTTATCAAAGGAAATGGTGCTGCCAATTTAGAATTGAATTTTGAAGCAAATGAATTGGAAGCCAGACTGAATATGATGGGAAATACTGATTTCAAAGGCAGTGCTGAAAACGCAAAAATCCTATTTGAAGGTATGGGCAATTTAGATGCGGAGGATCTCCTCACAACCAACTTAGATCTAAGGTCAAGTGGTATGGGGCGTGTATCGGTATATTGTACTGGTGAACTTTCACTCCAAGCAGAAGGCATGGGAGTAGTCAGCTACAAAGGCAACCCGACGGTAATCAAAGAGGAAGTAAATGGTCTGGGAATCGTGAATAGAAATTAAAAAGGCAATATTCATCTGAATAAAAATGCGAGCCATTCAAAGGCTCGCATTTTTTCTTTTTCAACTGTCTACTGTGCTAAGTATCCCCCATCCACAGGATAATAAGAACCTGTAACAAAAGAAGACTTCGAAGATCCTAACCAAAGAATCAATTCTGCCACTTCCTCCGACGTACCCAATCGACCTATAGGATGTAGGCCTTCTACCATTTTGAGCGTCTCCTCATCCAAATTATTAGTCAATAATGGGGTCAAAATATAACCTGGTCCAATCGCATTTACACGGATATTTGAGGTAGCATATTCTAAAGCTGTGGCTTTCGTAAGGCCAACCAATCCGTGCTTGGCAGCGACATAGGCCGGAGACATTCTCGTACCTACTGCCCCGAGGATGGAGGCAATATTGACAATCACTCCTCCCTTATTCTTAGCCATAGCTTGAACTTGATAGTGCATACCATAAAAAACACCAGATAGGTTGGTATCGATGACCTTTTGCCAACCCTCTAGAGGGTATTCTGCTGTAGCAGCCAATGGACCACCGATACCGGCATTATTAACTGCAATGTCTAGCTTCCCGTATTCTTTGATAGCAGCATCAACCAGTTTTTGATTTTCTTCTGCTAAGGAAATATCTGCTTTGAAAAACATAGCCTCACCTCCGGCTTTCTTGATCTCCTCTACTACTTCATTTCCTTGCTTCTCATCAACGTCAGAAACCACCACCTTGGCTCCTTCTTGAGCATAGAGTAAAGCAGCCGCCCGTCCGATTCCCGAAGCAGCACCTGTGATAATTGCAACCTGATCTTTAAGTATTTTCATAGTGTAGTGTGTTTTAAAATTTGATTTTGATGACTTTCAATCAAAACATCCATCTACTAATAAGACGTAAAAACCACCAGGATATCCAAGATTTAGCGGACTTTATGCAGTCAACATGACAAAAATCAGTATATCGCCTCTTCCAGGCAGATTTGCTTTTTTCGGATCAAAGGAACAGAATCATTTAATTTTCTAAAACGGTGAAGTTTTGAGGATAAGGATTATAGATTCCTTCCATTAGGAGTCCGAGACTATACTCACCTGGAGAATACTCTGGCACTTGGGTCCGGTATAGATTTCCTGTTACTTTTTCCAAAAGCATGGCCAAGAAAAAGACTTCTTCATAATTACCCGCCAAATACATGAAATCCCGTTCCTCTTCTAAAATCAACTCTACCAAAATCTCCTCTCCCACAGCCGCAGACAAAGTGCTGATCGATGCTATTCTTGGATATCCTATCGAAAAGGCACGTTCGAGGGTATCACTTTGTCCACCTGAAAGAACTTGAAGATCGTAGCGTTCATTTTCACTGTATGATTCTTTTAGAACAT
>NZ_JAPEIB010000047.1:0-26862 GCF_028823735.1 Algoriphagus sp. NF | reverse complement strand
AAAGCTGGAAGTTCTCGTCTGCATCTTCTCCTAAATGGGAAATCAGATATTCCGGGAATCGGGATTCCATGGATTCCATATCAACATCATCTACAAGTTCTAAGTAGGTATTAAACCAATTTGCCCCCCAACCGGGGCCTTCCTGATCGTCAAAAAAGGTATTCATGGCTATCACCCCTTCAAATTGTAAATGTGACCTTTCAGGAATATCTCTCATCACTCCAGTTACAACGGCGAAAGCACTGTCTGTATCGGCTACAGGTAGAACTTTGCCAAGGGCAGGCTCATCACCAAAAAGAATTTTAGCCCTTTTCTCGGTAAG
Source organism: Algoriphagus sp. NF (assembly GCF_028823735.1). NCBI lineage: Bacteria > Pseudomonadati > Bacteroidota > Cytophagia > Cytophagales > Cyclobacteriaceae > Algoriphagus > Algoriphagus sp. NF. Next base: position 26,540 of record NZ_JAPEIB010000047.1, on the reverse strand, counting down.
GATCATACCGTTTGGTTCTTTCAGTGCAGTACTTTTATCTCCCTGAACCAGCTCAAAATCAAACACCTCTAGAAACCGCTCGTCTGCCCAGATGGTGTTAGGAATGGTCACTCGTTCACCCTTATCCATAAGTATTAAATCCCCACCATTGGTCATGGTCGTATAATTCAAAACTTCTGAGAATTCCTCATTGAGGGTAGGTCCCATGGGAAACATGCTGAGTGCCACTTTCTGTGGAGCCACCATTCCTTCCCAATTCTGCACTTCATTCAGTCGAAAAACATTTTTAGAATGCATTTGATCAAATCCTCGCTCATACCCTACAAATAGCATAATGATTAGGCAAACAGCCATCCCAATGGAAAGACCTAACACATTAAGAAAGGAGTAAAGCCTATTTTTAATAAAATTTCTCCAAGCGATTTTAAAGTAGTTTTTCCACATAATGTTGGAAGGTTTATAAGTTTGAAGGTTGGAAAGTTTGATAGGACATGGTGAAAACTATTTATTCCATTTTCTGGTCCAACCTTCTTATTTCTAACCTCTTGATTCTATTTTCTTGTTTCTAATCTCTATACTCTATTGCTTCTTTCTATTTACCACTTAATTCTCACTCCCAGCATCCTACTCCCCACTCCCAACTCCCAACTCTCAACTTCCTTCTCCCCACTTCCAACTTCCATCTTCCTACTTCCTTCGCCCCACTTCCCTCTCCCAGCTTCCTACTCCCCACTTCTCTCTTATCTATTCCACTTCCATACCAGTCAAAAAGCCTCAATACCGCCTGTATTTAATGTTTTCAAAAAATAAGCATCAGAAACTACGGACAATTTTGTTCGCTATCGGGCAGAAAGAATGATTTTACCCAGTCCAGCTTTAGCCTTTGAAATAATCACCTTGAATGAAACAGAAAGACATAAAAAAACCTGCAACAAATTCTTGCAGGTTTTTAGGGGGATTATAGTCAGCTTATCGCTTTCGGATTCGGCTAGATCCTGAAGTTCGTATCTCTCCCAGTCTTGGCGAACCGGAATACACTACATCTCCGGAGCCAGAGGATCGTACTGAGATTTCTCCCAAATCCCCAACATGCGTATCACCTGAACCTGACTTGGTAACATACAAACTACCTATTGCTAGCCTTTCTCCTTTGAAATCTCCTGAACCGGACTGCTTGATTTCAGCTGATTCTACTTCTCCATCAGCAATCCTTATCTCAGCTGAGCCGGAAATAGAAGCCGTTAACTGACCTGCTATGAGCTCCTTCATGGAAATATCTCCTGAACCTGATAGCCCAATTGAAAACTGGTCTGCTCTTACCGGGGTGTCAACTTTCATATCTCCTGAACCTGATACACTTACTCCTTCCAAATTGCGGTAGGTGACATAAAACTTAAGCTTTACATTGCTGTAGCTACCTCGTTCTAGTCCGAGGTTCAATTCATCACCCTTTATTTCAGTTTTCACCTTACTCAGGTCGACACCCCTTACCTCAATTCGGACCTCCTCACGATTCCCTTCTGTCAGGATCACCTCCCAACTTCCACCGGAACTGACTTTGGAAAAGCTTCCCAAATCACGGGTTTCGGTCTGCTGAGCCTGTACACATGACACCATGGCCAAAAGGGCAAATGCCGAGATAAACAGTTTTAGATTAGTTCTCATAGCTATAGATTTTAATAGTGGATTATACTTATTCGTTTTTAATACTTTTTACGGGGTTGGCCCAAGCAGCACGGATAGTTTGACTGGTAACTGTCACTGCCGCTATCAGTCCTGCTATCAATCCAGCCCACAGGAAAGTAGTCCAAGATATGCCAATTCGATAGGCAAAATCCTCCAGCCAGCTACTCATTCCGAAATAAGAAAGCGGGATAGCAATCAAAAATCCTACTCCAACTAGCTTCAGGAAATCTTTTCCCAAAAGGACTAGAATATTGGAGGTCTCAGCTCCCATGACTTTTCGGATACCGATTTCTCGGGTTCTTTGTTCGGTTGCAAAAGTTACCAATCCTAAGAGACCCAATACTGAAATCACAATTGCAAGGACTGAAAAGAAAGTAAAGATGGTTTTGACTCTTGCCTCAGCTTCGTATTGACGATTAAATCCTTCATCGATAAAGTTTGGTTCGAAGGGATAATCCGGTCGGAATTCCGCCCACTCTCCTCGCAAATAAGACATAACCTGCTCCCGCTGATCTGCATCGAATTTGATACTGACTTGATTATTTCTATCCTGAGAAATCAAAAATACGATGGGTACAATCGGCTGATGAAGGCTTTCGAAGTGAAAATCTTCCATCACACCAGTCACAAATCCTCGCCTTCCTCCATAGAGAAATTGCTTTCCGATCGCCTCCTCAGAAGAGGTCCATCCAATCTCCCGGATAGCAGCTTCATTCAAAATAAATGCTTCAGTGGAATCACTGGCACGTAGATAATCGAAATCTCTTCCCGCTGCCAGTGGAATCCCGTAAGTATCCAGAAAATTATGAGCCACATGGATATCTGCAATCCGGACATTTAATTGGGTCAATTCCCCTCCTACTTCAGCTGTTGCGCCTTGGGAATCCAGCAATCGACCGGAAGGAACCCGACTGGATAAACTCACCTCCTGAATGCCCGGGTGATTCTCCAATCTATCTTTGATGATCAGGTAGTTTTCATTGATTTGATTGGAGCTAGGAAGAACTACAATATCTTCTTTGTCAAATCCCAAGTCCTTATTCTGCATAAAGCTCAACTGCCCTATCACTACCAAAACGGCGACTATAAGCATAACTGAAATAGCAAACTGACCCACGACCAAAACAGCGCGGAAGTTTTCATGACCTTTTCCAGCTTTGAATGCACCTTTGAGAACTTTTGCAGGTGAAAAACCAGATAAAAACAAGGCAGGGTAGCTTCCTGATATCAATCCCACAAAAAGCACAATACCTGCAATCCAAAGGAAATACTCCGGATTGGAAATGAAATTTAGGGAAAGTGGACTTTCTAAAAAGTTAGAGAAAGTCGGCAAAAATAAATATACCAAGCCGACGGCGATTATCATGGAAATAAAGGTCATGACGAAGCTTTCTCCCATAAATTGCCTAATCAAAACCAGCTTATCGGCACCCATTACTTTTCGCAGACCTACCTCCATGGATCGGAGCGATGAGCGAGCAGTACTTAGGTTCATAAAATTAATACAGGCAATCAAAAGAATAAATAGAGCCACTGCGGCATAGATGTAGACATAGTCAATATTCCCATTTGCGCCAATTTCCGAATCCAGATTAGAGTACAAATGAATATCCTGAATGGGCCAAAGGAAAAGCTTGGTGGTTTGGGACATAGGGATACCTGAGCTGGTCTCTCCCATATGTCTATCAATCATGGAAGGAAGCTTATCTTCGAATGCCTGATAATCTACACCTGAAGCGAGTTTGAGGTAAGTGGAGAAATTATTCGACCCATAATTTCCCATAAAAGCTTCCTGTCCTCCATAAAATTGGATGACCGGTATCATGGAAGCAAGGAAATCCACATGGAAGTGGGAATTTTCAGGGATATCCTTGATTACACCCCGCACCTGCATGGTAAACTGCATCCCTTGAATTTCTACCAACAAATCCTTACCTACAGCACTTTGATCACCAAAATATCTTTGAGCTGTCTTTTCAGTAAGGATAAGTCCATCCGCCTCTGTCAGAGCATCTCGCGACTCTCCTTCTAAAAGCTCCCATCCGAAAACATCGAAAACTTCTGGATCGGCGAAGAAAAAGTCCTCTTCCACAAATGAATCCTCCCCATTTTTTATCAATGGATCGGCATTCATCAATCGGGCTGAAGCCTCCACATCCTCTGGAAAATCAGATTGAATCAGCGGGCCAAAAGGAGGTGCTGCATGACCTAAATGAAGGCTTTCCTCTCCACTAGGGTTGAACCAAGCCCGAGATACCCGGTAAAGGCGATCGACATCCTGATGATAATTGTCATAGCTCAATTCGTAGCGAACATAGAGCAGAATCACCAAACTGACTGCCATCCCAATTGCTAAGCCAAAGAGATTGATAAAAACATACAATGGATGCTTTTTGGCGTTCCTAAATACGATTTTGAAGTAATTCTTGAACATAGGAGGCTCGGGTTTAGAAAAAATGCCGACAAGTACGTACTCACCGGCATTCGACTTTCATAAGGCTGGGTTTAATATTATTGCTTGATCACACGAGTAGATCCGGAGACACCTACATTCAATTCTGGATTTCCTTTGTAATACACATTTCCAGAGCCAGAGGCACCTACTTTCAATGACTTGCACTCTCCTACATAGGATTTTCCTGAGCCTGATTTGCCAACATTGATTTGCTCAGCTACTAGGCCGGGTCCACTGAAATCTCCTGATCCTGACTGTCCGATCAATAATTTCTTGGTTTCTCCACCTTCAATTTTTACATCTCCAGAGCCACTGATCCCTACATTAACGGTCTCAGCAAAGACATTTCTCATCTGAACTAAGCCTGATCCGGATACTCCAAGATTCAATTTCTTAGTATCCACATCGTCCTCGACTGTAATACTTCCCGAACCAGAAGAACCCAGTCCAGTCAATTCCCGGACAGTTACATAAAAGTCAAGATCTACATTGCGATAATTTCCTTTCTCGAGCTTAAGCTTAAGCTTCCCGTCTTTTACCTCAGTGATGACTTTGTTGAGAGCGATATTACCGGATTCTATGGTCACCTCATCCCGATCACCAATGGAGACATACACATTCCAGTTTCCACCGGACTCAATACTCGTAAAAGCTCCCGGAGTACGTGTTTCCGTACCTTGAGCATTAGCAGAAAAACCTAAAAGAAAAAGGAGCAGAACTGCAGCGGTTGTTTTAATCAGATTCATAACATGTGTTGGTTTATAATTATTAATTCAGAGATGGTGCCAAGAGCAAAAAGTGCTTTTACAAGCTCTTTGAGTGGGTTAATTAATATTGATTGTCCGATCTGACCAGAATTTGACCGCGAGCGGACAATCAATTTGGAATTATATCGATCTGAGCAAAGCAAGTAAATAAATGAAGCTTTACTCGTTTTTTAAGTAATCTACCGGATTGGAGGCGGCTGTTTTAAAGCTTTGATAACTCACTGTAAGCCAAGCAATAAAAATTGCAATGAGTCCTGACCCCAAAACCAGCATCCAGCCTATCGAAGTTTTAAAGGCGAAATTCTGCAACCAGAAAGTGTCCATGACATAGTATGCCAAGGGACCTGCAAAAATAAATGCCACCAATACCAGGATGGTAAAATCCTTGCTCAGTAGAGTAATTAAATTAGGCATACTGGCCCCCAAGGCTTTTCTAATACTGATTTCCTTCGCTCTTTGCTCTGTGGTAAAAGCAGCTAGGCCAAATAAACCCAAACACGCAATGCTGATAGCCAAAACCGTAAATACAAGAATTATATTGCCCATATTTTTCTCCGACCTATAAAGCGAATCAAAGTTGGAGTCCACAAAAGAGTATTCGAAAGCTGCTCCATCAGCATACTTAGCCCAAAGATTTTCAATAATTTTAACCCGGTCAGTGACATCACCCGGATTCAATCGAATAGCCATTTCATAAAAGTAATCTGGCTCAATCCCCATAATCAATGGTTCTATTTTTAGCTTTAGGTTATCGTAATTAAAATCCTTAATCACCCCGATCACTGTTCTCTCTTCAATTTCTTCCCCATTGAAATAACCAGAGATTTTTTGAGTACCATCCAGCTCGGTCCAGCCAATCTGCTTGAATGCACTTTCGTTGATAATCAAGGCTGTGCTGTCTGAGGGAAAGTCTTTAGAGAAAAACCTTCCTTCTAGCATTTCATAGCCCATGGCATCCAAATGATCATGGTCAACCCAATTCATCGTAAATAAGTAGTCTTGCTCGGTGTCAATGGCCCGATAAACGGAATTCCAGTCAATCTTGGGAGGAAGATTATTGGCATAGGAGGCAGCGATGAAGTCTGTATTGGCCAACAGTTCTTGCTTGAAAGCTTCCGCATTATTCCCCAGAGATCGGGTATGTAGCAGATTAATTACGTTTTCTTTATCAAAACCAAGGTTGACTTCCTGCATGTAAATAAGTTGCTTGTACACAACCAAGCTACTTATAATCAGACTTATAGACACAAAAAATTGAAAAACAACTAGTCCATTTCTAAACCCAGAACGTCTGGTTCCCTTTCTCACCTTCCCCTTAAGCACCTCTGACGGTGAAAAGGACGTCAGATAAAAGGCTGGGTAAGAACCTGCCAATAGGCCTACGAAAGCCAAAAAAGCAAAAAAGCCAAGAAGCAGAACAGGATTTAAGAATACGGTCCAACTCAAGTCCTTTCCTGATAGCGCATTGAAAGGCTGAAGTGCTATTAAAATTAGTACCAATGCAACGAAGCCAGAAAGAAAACTGTAAATCATAGATTCGGTAAGAAATTGTCCAATGAGAGGAAATCTACTTGCTCCTATGGTCTTCCTAACTCCTACTTCCTTCGCACGATTTGCAGATTTGGCAGTGGCTAAATTCATGAAATTGATACAGGCGATCAGGATTATAAAAATTGAGATCGCCCCAAAAATGTATAGATACTGGATATTTCCAGGTGTTGTGGGTTCCTCTGCAAGTTCGGAATGCAAATGAATATCCTTCACTGGCATAAAGCCATATCCAACATTATTTCCCTGAGCTCTCAGTTCATCCATTGAAAAGCCAAGGTATTGCTCGATCTCCGGCCCAAAATATTTTTCAATGAATCCATCCAGAGAACCTTGAACATTACTCATGTCCACCTCCGGAAATGTTCTGAAGTAGGTATATAGGTTATTGCTGGACCAATTTTCATTTTTCAAATACTCCCAGCTGTCACCGGACACAATCATGTCATAGGTAAGATGAGAATTGGACGGAGGATTGCTAATTACTCCCGTTACCTCGCTAGCAGTTTTTTCAGACCCGCGTAAGAGTACTTTGCCAATCGGATCTTCCTCTCCAAAATATTTTCTGGCATTTTCTTCGGTAATCACTAATTTATTTGGACCATCCAAGACAGTGGCAGGATCACCCTGTAGCAACTCAAAGCCAAAAAAGTCAAAGAAGTTTTTTTCAGCAACTAAAACATTGCTTTCAGTGAAAGTAAGATCCTCATACTGAATGGGGACAGTTTCCCATAGCCCCACTCTTAAGGTACTTTCTACCTCCGGAACCTCCTCAGCCATCGCCGGTCCTATGGGTGCACCTGTCAAGGCCATATCGAACTCATTCCCATTTAGTTTCCCTGTAAAATCGATCCGGTACAAATTTTCAATTTGTGGATGAAATTTGTCATAACTCAGTTCGTCTGCCACAAACACTACAATCAACATACTGGCAGCTATTCCTAGGCTTAGCCCAAAAATGTTGATCAACGAATAAATCTTGTTGTTACGAAGATTCCTAAAGATGATTTTCAAATAGTTTTTCAACATAGCTGGCGCGGGTTCGAATTTTATGAAAAGATGGAGTTGGTTTAGTCTCTATAGCGGAGATGCAGATTTTAAAAAGAAGGTTGCAAGCCTAATTCCAAAAATAAAAATGCCCTTTAAAGCTATTTAAAGGGCATTTTGAAATATCCAAACGTAATTAAAACTGTCCGTTTTCAGCTAGTTCGGACACTATTCCACTCGAATGGCGTCAACGGGATTGGACCAGGCAGCTTTTAGAGCCTGAAAACCTACTGTGAGCAAAGCAATCAAAATAGTTACAACCGCTCCCGCCAAAAAAGTCCAAACTGACAAGCCAGCATGATAGGGAAAATCCGCTTGCCAAGTTTTCATGCCATACCAAGCCAATGGAAAGGCTATAATTATCGCGATTAAAAGAAGAATTACAAAATCACTAATAATCAGTCGAATAACACTGGGACTGCTGGCACCGAGAACTTTTCGGATACCGATCTCTTTGGTCCGTTGCTCCACAGCATAGGCTGCCAAGCCAAATAAACCAAGGCAAGAAATCAAAATGGCTAAAATTCCCGCTGTGGAAAAAGCTTTGCCTAACTGTTGATCTTCAGCGTATTGCGAAGCAAACTGCTCATCCATAAAGTAATATTCGAAAGGATTTCCAGGGAAAATTTCTTCAAATGTCGCTTGCAGAGAAGTTAAGCTTTCTTCCAAATTCATAGGATCCACAATCAGAGAAAAGTAGGCCTGACCTTCATTTGGAAGCAGGATCATAGGCAGAATTTCTTCTTTGAGCGAAAGGTGATGATAATCTGCCACTACGCCTACAATCTCGTATACATCTTCGCCCCATTTGATACTTTGACCCGATGCATCCTCTGGTCTATCAAAACCCAATGTTTCAGCAGCCGATTCATTAATCATCAGCTTTCTGCTGGCATACCAGCCTTGATTGGCTTCCCCTGAAGTAAAGTTTCTACCTGACATGATGTCAATTTCAAAGACTTCCAAAAATTTTTCATCGATGATTCCCATCGCATAACTCTGATCTCGGTCCTCCGGCCGAGGCACCATGGGCGTAATCCCAGCTGCGGAAAAATTATAAGATCGACCGGGAAGTACATTGGAGGAGGCTGATCCTTTGACAAAAGCAAAATTATCGAGTTGATTTTTAAAGCTTACCAGCTTCTCCTTCGCATTTTCTCCTAATTCGTCAGGGCCTGAAATAACCAGTAATTGATCTAGATTCATCCCCAAGTCCCTATTTTGCATGAAGGAAAGCTGATCTTGGATGACCAAGGTAGAGATGATCATTCCCATGGATATGACAAACTGGAAAACCACCAAGGATTTACGTAGCCATTGTCCACTTTCAGGTTTGAGGTTGACTTGTGATTTTCTATCAAATTTTCCTGAAAGCACCACCACATAAAAACCCGAAATCAGCGAGCAAGAAAGGATAATGAATGTGATCAAAAGCCAAAAAAGCGGCAGATTAAAAGCTCCAAGCCAGATGGACTTACCTAAAACCGCTACGACTAAGGGCTCCATCAGAAAAACACCAATCAAAGCCAAAAGTGCTGAAATAAGAAAGAGAACCAAGGTTTCCAATACAAATTGCTGTGCAAGCTGCCAAGTATTTGCTCCAAGCACTTTTCGCATTTTGATCTCCTTGAGACGTGTCAGAATACTCGCTGCAGAAAGATTGAGGTAATTGACATAAGCAATGGCCAAAATCAGAACCGCCATAGCTCCAAAAACAAAGACACCTGCCCTACTTCCAAAAGTAGGAAGCGGATCATCGATAGATCTACCCAAATGCCATACGCTGAGGGGTTGTAGGTGCACAGTGATCCCGTCAAGACCAGGAAACCGCTTGAAGTAGTCAGTCATTTGCTTGGCAAGTTCCTCTCCATCGGTGCCAGGATTGGTTAGCAAATAGAGATTAGCAAATCCAGAATCCATTCCATTGGGATCGGCCCAACTATTTCCATTTCGATTTGCTTCATTTTCCAGATAATGAATGGAAAGAAAAACCTCTGCACGAAGGTCTGAACGCATTGGAATTTCATCCAGCACCCCAGAAATGGTATAGTCCGATTTGCCAAAATTGTTGCTTAGCGTGAAGCTTTTACCCAGCGCGTCCTCCTCCCCAAATAATTTTTTGGCAAGTTCTTGGGAAATGACGGCAGTTTGAGGGTCAGATAAATCTGCATTTCCACGCTTAATGGGAAAGGAAAAAGTCTGGAAAAAGTCTCCCTCTACAAAGCTGATGTCTGCTTCCTTGATCGCAATATTAGCTTCCCGATTAGAAATTAATCCTCCAGCGATAAAACCCGCCGCTCTTGTCACATGATCCAAATCAGAAAATTGATCCTCAAGAATATTGGCAAAGCCCGGTGGAAGAAAAATTTCAGCCTCACCATTTCCTTCAACTACCACCACGCGGTAAATATTCTCTTTTTTATCATGAAAGTCATTGTAGGTCAACTCAGTGGCTACATAGGCAAACAGCACTAAAAAAGTGAGCAATCCCAGGGTTAGTCCCAGCAGATTAACGGCAGAAAAAACCCGTCTCTTCAGTAGGCTTCGAAGTGAGATTTTTAGATAGTTGAAGATCATAAGTTCAGGATTAAGAGAAAGGATTACTCACTTTTAAGTGATTTGACCGGGTTACTTGATGCAGCTTTAAAGGCTTGAAGGCTGATGGTGACAAAGGCTATAAATGCCACGAAAAGACCGGCCAGTAGAAAAATGGAAGGACCCAAATTCACTTTGTATTCATAGTCTTCCAACCATTTTGTCATACTCCACCAAGCCAGTGGGCTTGCTAATACAAATGCAATCAAAACAAGTTTTGAAAACTCCTTGGAGAGCAAAACTACTATTCCTGAGGACGTGGCTCCCAGGACTTTCCTTATCCCAATTTCTTTGGTCCTTTGCTCTGCAGTAAAGGCAGTCAAAGCAAAAAGCCCTAGACAGGCAATAAAAATTGCGAAACCGGCAAAAACCCCAAATACCTTACCCAATCGAGTTTCTGCATGATACATTTTGCTGAATTGCTCATCCATAAATTCGTAAGTCAAAGGCTGACCGGGTGCCATATCTTTCCATGACTCCTCAATTAGTTGGATGACATTCTGAGTATTTTCAGCTTTGAATTTAAAGGATACCGGTCCTCCAGGAACTTCATTGTAAAGAAGCATAACAGGAGATACAGACTCTTTCATAGATTGAAAATTGAAGTCCTTCACCACTCCTACCACTGTACGGATTTGGTAAATCTCTTGATTCCCGTCTCCAAGAATCTGAGAATATACTTTTTGCCCGATCGGGTCACCTTCGAAATTGAACTTCTTCACCGCTGTCTCATTCAGAATCACTGCGCTACTGTCAGAGGGAAAATCAAGGGAAAAGTTTCTTCCAGAGACTAACTCCATGCCTAGTGTTGGAATATAGTTTTCGTCGACTCGCCAGTTTTGAATACTTACTGTGCTTTCCATATCAGCCAGATCCCGGCCCTCCACAAGCCAGGGACTATCACTTCTGTAAGATCCTGCCACTGGCAAATATCCACTGATAGTTGCCATTTCAATACTGTTATCAGCTAAGATCCGATCCTTAAAACCTACAAGTCGGTCATCCAAGGCGTAGGTATTAAAAACCGTGATCAACTGATCTTTCTCGAATCCTATCTCCCGGTTTTGTATAAAGCTCAACTGATTATTCACAGTAATCGTGGCGATGATCAAAATCACCGAAATAGCGAACTGAAAAACAACCAAAGTACTTCGGATAGTACCACTTTTCATCCCCATTCGGATTTTTCCTTTCAGAATACTTACAGGTTTAAAGGCTGAGAGGAAAAAAGCAGGATAGCTGCCAGCGATAAGCCCTGTAACAAGTGCACCGAGAACGATGACTGCATAAAAACCTGCAGATTCAACAGGCATTACGAGGCTTCTTTCTGCCAAATCATTGAAGAATGGTAGCATAAGAGTAGCCAAAGGAATCGCAATCAAAAATGCTATGGAACTAAGTAGGATAGATTCCATTAAAAACTGTCGAATCAAATGTATTCGAAAAGATCCCATCACCTTCCTAATTCCTACCTCCTTAGCTCTGCTAGCAGATTTGGCTGTAGAAAGGTTCATGAAATTGATACAGGCAATCAGCAGGATAAATAAACCTATAGCTACAAAAATGTACACATACTGTTCACTAAAATTTGCCTCAAATTCGCCTTCCAAATCACTCTTCAAGTGAATATCATGTAATGGTTGGAGAATGTATTCCAATGAGCTGCCTTGTGCAATCAAGTCATCAAAGGAAGTACCTTCACCAAAAAAGAGCGCGAGTTGGGGCTCCATGTATTTTTTGAGCATTGGGAAGAATTTTTCTTCGATGGCTTCAGGCGAAGACCCTTCATAGGCCTTGAAATAGGTCTGAAAATTATTGCTGAACCAAATTTCACCTTGGGCCTCTTGTAATCCTTCAGCACTCAATAAAAAATCAAAATGAAAATGGCTTGCCTCAGGCAAATCTTTGTAAACACCGGTGATTCTGAATTCCAATTCATTATCTAGTATCAGCGATTCTCCGACTGCTTCCTGATTTGGGAAGTACTTTTCAGCCATGGATTCACTGATAGCAACAGTAGCTGGTTCATCCAGAATTCCTTCTTGGGTTCCGCTGACCATTTCAAGATCAAAAACCTTGAAAAAATCCTTACTGGCCCATATTACCCTTCTCTCCAGTAGGTTTTCCGAATCATTTGGTCTTTTGACCAAATAGGGTCCCTGCTCACGAAAATGTACGGCGGCTTCCACTTCGGGAATTTCCTCCGGCAAAGCTCTGACCAAAGCTGCTGGAGTATATAAGTTATGGGAGGACCTCCCACCAAAAACAGTCTTGTTTGTGATTCTATAAATCCTGTCTCCATCCTTAAAATGCTTATCATAGGACGATTCATTGATCACGAAAAGGGCAATCACCATACAAACGGCAACTCCCACCGAAAGACCAAAGATGTTGATGAAAGAATAGAAACCTTGCTTGCGAAGATTTCTCAGTGCGATTTTGATATAATTTTGAAGCATCCCGATTTTCTTTTATGATTATCCGCAAACATGCCAGTTGCCTTATTTACTTTGCTTGACTGGTTGGAAGAACGAAGACCGAAGACCGAAGCTCCCGGATTCTGATCCTTTCAGCAGACAATAAGCCGACTTTTTGTCAATTCTGGTAAGAAAGCGGATATCCATATTTTCTTTAGTTCTTGATTTCTCCTGCCAAATATTATTCAGGTTTTGTGCCACCAAAAAAAGGCCTCCTGATATGTAGAAGGCCTTTTTTACTATTTCACATATTTGTAGTTCGAACAAAAATGTCCGCTCGCGGTCAAAACAATTACTCACTTTTCAGAGAATTCACCGGGTTATTTCGTGCGGCCTGAAATGCCTGATAACCAACAGTCAATAAAGCTATCAAAACAAGTAGCAGGCTAGACCCGGCAAATATCCACCAACTTAGATTAGTCTGAAAGGCATAACTTTCTAACCATAAATCGGCCAGATACCAAGCCAGCGGCATGGCTAGAAGAATTGAAATCAATACTAAATAGACAAAATCTTTGGACACCAAGGTCAATATCCCTATCGTTGAAGCTCCCAGTACCTTCCTAACGCCAATTTCTTTCCGGCGCTTTTCTGCTGTGAAAGCTGCCAAGCCAAAAAGCCCTAAACAAGAAAGAAAGATGGCTGTAACCCCAAAGTAATTGGCTAATTGAGCGGTGCGTTGCTCTGCTTGATAGAGGTTTTGATAGTTTTCATCCAAAAACTTGTAAGCTAAAGGCTTTCCGGTAAAGCTCTGAAAAAGTTCATCAATCGAAGCAATGGTTTCTACCTGATTTCCAGGCTGAATCCGTACCATGATTTTTTGAGCAAAATTGGGATCAAATTTGAGGAAAGCCGGTTTGACGGTTTCTTTTAGCGATTCAAAATGGAAGTCCCGGACCACACCGATCACTTCCTTATCTTCTCCCCAAAGATTCACGATTTGACCTATGGGATTCTGAAACCCAATGGTTTTTACAGCAGCCTCATTCAGGATGATTTTTTGGGATTCCTCTCCAAATTCCGGAGAAAAGGCCCTCCCAGCCAACATTTCGAAGCCCATCGTTTCGATCAGCCCCATATTAACTGTGATATTTTCAAACTTGATTTGATCATCAGGGTCCTTTCCTTCCCATGTGAGTCCAATCGTAGAGCTCCCCAAACCGACCAAGGGATGAGATAGACTAGAGGCATTTTCAACACCTGAAAGGCTTTTGGTCTGCTCTAGGAATGAAGGAAGATTTTTAGGATTGATGCCAGAGGAGTTGATCTCTAAAAGATGAGCCTGATTGTAGCCAAGATTCTGATTTTGGATGAAATTCAACTGCTTGCTTACTACCAAAATCCCAATGATTAAAAGCAAGGAAATCGAAAATTGGAATACAACAAGCCCTTTTCTGGCCAGAAGTTCTCCAAAACTCCCTTTGACTTGAATTTTCAAAACTTGAACAGGCTTGAACCGAGACAGATAAATTGCCGGATAAGCTCCAGCCATTAATCCGGTGATGATCCAAACTCCTCCCAAAAGAAGAATAAAACCCAGGTCAAAACGGAGATTTAGACTTTTTGAAGTAAGTTGATTAAAAAAGGGTTGTAAAAGGTAAGCGCCAAGCACTGCCAAAACCAAGGCAAAAAAAGTCAAGAGCAAGGATTCTGTCATAAACTGCCCAAAAAGACTTGAAGTGCTGGCTCCCATGGACTTTTTCACACCAATCTCCTTCATGCGACTCATGGACCTGGCGGTGGCCAAGTTCATGAAATTGATACAGGCAATCAGTAGAATGAAAACGGCAATAGCAGAAAATAGACGGACGTAACTGATCTTTCCCCCCACCACTTTTCCTTGCTCATATGTTCCATAGAGGTAAGTATCTCCATAATTCTGTATCATCACGGACACATTGGACTCAGCTTCCTTTTTTTTGATAAAGTCTATAATCTGCTCATTAAAAAGCTCGGGATCAGCACCCTCTTTCAAAAGGATGTCTGTCCCAGAATTAAAATTATCCCAATGAGCTCCATCTCCTAGCATCTGCAGGAAAAAAGGAAATGCAAGTAAGTACTCAGGCTGACGGGTTTCCAGGTTCGACGTGTCCTTGTATACTCCGGTGACTTCCACCTCATTTTCGAAATCAAAAACCTGCCAATGCAAAGATTTTCCCAGCGCTAGTTGGGGAGATCCAAACAATTTGATGGCTAAGGATTCTGACAAAATCACCGAATTGATTCCTGTTAAAGCTTTTTCCTGATTTCCGACCAGAAAAGGAACATCGAAGATCTCCAGGTAATCCTGATCCACAAAAAAGCCTGCAGCCTCCAGAACTACCTCTCCCTGCTCAAAGGTCATCCCTTCTATATAAGGAGAAATTGCGGAAGCTTTTTCAACCTGAGCCAATTCCTCCTTCATAGCTTCTGCCATTCTAGCCGGGGTGAAAGGCACAGTTACTAGCCCATTGGCATTGTCATGATTGGTCAGGACCGTGTAGATCCGATCAATGTTGGCATGCTGCCGATTGACAGCCAACTCATCCTGAACCCAAAGCATAATCAAAATCACTGTCGTCAACCCAATGGCAAGGCCAAAAAGGTTAATAGCAAAAATGTGTTTGTTTTTGAGGAAGCTTCGGAGGGAAAGAAGGAGATAGTGGGGTATCATGGGAGTTGGAGGGTTGGGAAGTATGAGGGTTGGGGAGTTGGGAGGTTTGGGGGTTTGGGGGTTTGGGGGATAGTAGGTGGTTAAGAAATAACATTTTGGATTTTATTACCCATTTTTATAATTTGATTTTTAGTTAACATACAACCAATTAAATGCTGTAGTTATGGAAACATTCAAATTTGAAAAACTAAGAATTTGGCATACCTCCATGGATTTTGGAGAGTTGATTTTTGAAGTATCTGGCAAATTTCCGAATGATGAGAAATATAATTTGATATCTCAGATCCGGCGAGCGGCTGATTCCATTGCCTTGAATATTGCTGAAGGTTCCACCGGCCAATCGAATAAAGAGTTTCGAAAATTCCTCGGCTATTCTTTAAGGTCCTTGGCTGAAGTGGTGACTTGCCTACATAAGGCAAAAAGAAGGAAATACATGAATGAAGAAGAGTTCACCTCTTTTTACAAGCAAGCCTACTCTCTGATGAATAGCATGGGAGCTTTTCGATCAACTTTGAAAACCAACTAGTATCTCCAGATAAGAGGCTATAATGGTTTGGAAGTACATACTTCCAAACCTCCATGCTCCCCTACCCCCTTACATTAAACATGAAACTGCTCCCGGATATTCTCGGTCACCACTTTTCCATCAAACAAATTGATGATTCTGTGGGCGTAGTTGGCATCGTGGGGTGAGTGTGTTACCATGACAATGGTCGTTCCTTCATTATTCAACTCTTCCAAAAGGCGCATAACTTCTTCACCATTTTTAGAATCCAAGTTACCCGTTGGCTCATCCGCCAATATCACGGATGGCTTAGCGACAATAGCTCTAGCAATCGCCACGCGCTGCTGCTGACCACCTGAAAGCTGCTGCGGGAAGTGATTTCTTCGGTGCATGATATTCATGCGCGTCAAGACCTCTTCCACCCGCTTTTTACGCTCATCAGCTGGTATTTTAAGATAAAGCAGCGGTAGCTCTACGTTTTCAAATACTGTCAATTCATCGATCAGGTTGAAGCTCTGGAAAACGAATCCGATATTTCCTTTTCTCAGTGATGAACGCTGCCTCTCGGAGTAATTGGCTACCTCTTGATCCAGAAAGTAATATTCACCCTCATCTGGATTATCCAAAAGTCCGATGATATTGAGCAAGGTAGACTTTCCGCAACCCGAAGGTCCCATGATAGCTACAAATTCGCCTTTTTTGATTTCGATCTGAATACCGTCCAAAGCGGTAGTTTCTACTTCCTCCGTGGTATAAAGTTTTCGAAGGTTGTTGGTTTTGATGACGTGTTCCATGGTAATAAGTTTGAAGATGGAAGTAGGAAGAGGGAAGTTGTCCCAAGTCCAATTCCAGATTATTTATTTGTTTTAGAAAATCATTTATAAATCGCTGAATCTTCTTTTGATAGATAGATTCATCTTAATTCGTTGTTTTGATTTTACTCCTATATCCAATAGTCATATTCATTAGGTCAAAACAATCTTGATAGTTCTTTTTAAAATCGTTTTCAGAAATATAGGCTCTTCGTTTGGCCTTATGTAAACAAGTCACAACTTCAGCAATCGAACGAATCGCATAACCCAGAAACTTACTCTGCTCAGGATTAGATTGTAATATTGATCCCTCTGCAATATTTAACGCGATAGAATCCGCAGCCCGGTTGATTTGACTTGTAAGGTTATAAACTTCTGCTTTTGTAAAGTTTTTAGACAAGCTTTGAATACTTTCTGCTAAATCCATTGCCTTTTGCCATATCAAGAGATTTTCAAATTTGAAGCTCATAATTGTATCGGTTAGTTGATGATCTATTTAACTCTATAAATTAATCAAATAACACCTCATCTTCTCTATATCTAATTCCACATTTATTAACGAAGTAGTTTTAATTCTAGAATTAAACTTGAGTTTTGGTTTGACAGCCAGCTCTTTACTGTGAAGAGTCCCTAATCTTCTTACAGCTTCCTACTCCCTACTCCCCACTTCCTTCTTCCAGCTTCCAGCTTCCCACTCAAATCACTTCATCTCCAGCACCTCATTATCCCCGAAATTCTCATATCCGGAAACGATGACTTTTTCACCTTCCACCAATCCCTCCAGCACTTCATAGTATTCCGGATTTTTTCTACCTAGGCGGATATTTCGCTTTTCGGCATTTCCTGTTGCCGGATTGATGACAAAGACCCAATTACCACCGGTATCTTTGAAGAAGCCTCCAGTAGCCAGAAGTAGACTTTGCTCGCTTTGACCCAATTCAAGGCGGATCCGAACACTCTGTCCCCTTCGAATTCCCTGAGGACTTTCTCCTGTGAATACCATGTCCACTTCAAAGCGACCATTGGTGATCGTAGGATAGATCTTGGATATTTCCAGCTCGTACTCCTGACCACTCAGGGTAAACTTACCCCGAAGACCTCTGCCGATTCTCGGAAGGTAAAGTTCATCGATCGGCACCCGAACTTTGAATTCATCCAATACATCAATCTGCCCGTATCGTTGCCCGGGATTGATGGCCTGACCTACTTCGATCTGCTCCATGGCCAATTGTCCGGCAATTGGAGCTGTGATAATCAGATTGTTTAAGATTTTGCCTACGCCTTGTAAGGAGGCCTGCATCCGGTTTTCTGAATTTCGGAGCTGATTCAATTGAATCGATCGAGCTATCGAGTCATTTTTATAGGATTCATAAGTCAGCCTTCTCCTTTTCAGATTGTATTCGTATTGCTCCTTCACTTCCTCAAATTCCCGGTCTGAGACCAGTTTTTTCTCATGAAGCTCCTTGAATCGCTTGTACTGAGGTTCCAAAAGGGAAATTTGATAATCGATTTCAGCTAATTGACCTTGTTGGCTCAAGTCATTTTGATCCAAAAGAAGCCGGGTTTGACGGAGATTATTGATTTGCTCATAAAGCATGGTCTCCCGCTGCATCACGTCAAGCTGTAAATTAGAATTGGTCAAAGCCAAAATGGTATCTCCCCGATCGACGGTGGCTCCTGACTCTCGAATCACCTCTGCTACCATCCCTCCTTCTACTGCATCCAAGTAAAAAGTCTGCGCAGGCTCAATCTGACCTGAAACCAAAATATAATCGGTGAATTCCCCCGTTTTGACGGTGGTGATACTCAATCGATCCTGTTCCACATTCATAGTAGACCGGTGATCGGCAAAGCCCAATTGATAAATGATTCCAGCGACCAAAAGAGCACCTCCGATGATGTAGGCAATTCGCCTAGGAGTCCATGTTTTCTTTTCTAATTTTCTATCCATTGTGTGTTGGCCTTTTTGAGGCTGTCTCTTTTATGCCAAAGGTTATGCCATGGAAAAATCATGGCTTAGAAGCTTTTTGATGGGTTTTTGAGGGAAAAGCTAAATTCCAACTCGAACATTTTCGTCCGCCAGCGAACAATCCCTTTCAAAAGCGAAGCGAATAGATTTTCAATTCAAAAAGTCGATATTGAGAAAAAATGGCCAAAATTGTTCGGATTCGCCCATTTTCAGAATTTTGATCAAAAGTGAAATTTTCGGCAAGCTTTTAGAACTTTATACAGCCTACCACAAAAACCACAAGATGTATGGAAGAGCGACGAATCGGAAAAATTCTCATTGTAGATGACAACGAAGACCTGCTAAAGGCTGCCAAGATTTTTCTTAAAAGGCACTTTGCCCAAGTAGATACCGAAACCAACCCTGATCTTTTGCCTATTCTCACACATAATGAAAATTATGATGTGATTTTATTGGATATGAACTTCACCAAGGACGTGAGTTCGGGACAGGAAGGCTTCTATTGGCTGGATCGAATCTTGGAACTTGACCCATCTGCTGTCGTGGTCTTAATCACAGCCTACGGTGATGTCAATCTTGCCGTCAAAGCCATCAAAGAAGGCGCGACGGACTTTGTCTTGAAGCCTTGGGAAAATGAGCGGCTACTTGCTACACTGAATTCTGCCCTTCAACTCCGTCAGAAAAAACTTGAGGTCAACCTCCTAAAAGATCAGAAAACTACCCTTCAACAGGATATTGACAATAAATTCAAGGATATCATCGGCCAAAGCCCGGCCATGCAAAAAGTCTTCGAAACGATCGAACGGGTGGCTACTACCGATGCCAATGTGTTGATTCTTGGCGAAAACGGAACGGGAAAAGAGTTGATTGCCAGAGCTATTCACCGAAATTCCCGAAGAAGTCGAGAGGCTTTTGTAGGAGTGGATTTGGGATCCATCACCCAAACGCTATTTGAATCGGAGCTTTTTGGGCATAAAAAAGGCTCTTTCACCGATGCCAAGGAGGACCGGGCAGGGCGTTTTGAGCAGGCTCATAAAGGAACACTATTTTTGGATGAGATCGGTAACCTTCCCCTACCCCTTCAAGCTAAGCTTTTGGCAGCTCTCCAAAATCGACAAGTTACCCGTGTGGGTGCAAATAAGCCTGTGGAAGTCAATATCCGCCTGATTTCGGCTACCAATATGCCCATTCACAATATGGTGTATGATAATAGCTTCCGACAGGATTTACTCTATCGAATCAATACCATCGAAATCCAACTTCCCCCACTTCGGGAAAGAGTAGAGGATATCCCCTTGTTAGCAGATCATTTCATTAATTTTTATTCAAAAAAATACAACAAAGACATCCGAAAAGCCTCTGAACCCCTAATCAAGCGGATGACGAAGTATCATTGGCCTGGAAATATCCGGGAACTGCAGCATAGTATCGAGCGCGCGGTCATCATGAGCAATCACAATGTGCTTCAGCCCGAGGATTTGTTTTTGCAAAAAATGGGACAGCCCGAGAAATCCGAAGAAAATGTGAGTTTGGAGCACCTGAATATTGAAGATGTGGAGCGAATCCTCATCCGAAAAGCACTGCAAAAGCACAACGGACATATCACACGAGCAGCTGAGGAACTGGGTTTGACCCGATCCTCGCTTTACAGAAGATTGGAAAAATATGGTCTATAGGCGATTTTCCGTAGGGATCACCTTCCGGATCCTTCTTATTACTACCTGTATTTTTTTGGGACTCTGGCTCTACTTTAGTCAAGGCCTGCTGCTTGCACCCGCAATTTTGGGAATTATGGTAGCAGGAATCGTCGGTGAGATGATTTATTACGTGAACTCGATCAACCAAAAATTAGCACGCTTCCTTGACTCCATCCGGTTTGCTGATTTTTCAAGCTCCTTTACCTCAGATAGCAAAATGGGGAACTCCTTTCGAGAGGTTAATATGGCTTTCAATGAGGTGATGGAAGTCTTCAAGCAAACCCGTGCTGAAAAGGAGGAGCAGATGCTTTTCCTGCAAGTAATCATTCAACACATCAATACAGGAATCATTTCTTTCAATGCTGAAGGCAAAATCGGTGTCATCAATAATGCCGCCAAGCACTTACTTCAGATTCCCCAGTTTCGGGATATCAGTGATTTGGGGAAGCTTTCCACAAAGCTTTTGAAGGAAGTCATGGAGATCAAACCCGGTCAACGAATCTCCCATAAGGTCAATTCAAACCTACATTTAATCATCCAAACCACTGCTTTGAAGATGGGCGGTCAAAGCTGGACTTTGCTTTCACTCCAAAATATCAATGCAGAATTACAATCCAATGAGCTGGAAGCCTGGCAAAACCTTACCAAGGTGCTCCGCCACGAGATTATGAATTCCATCACGCCCATTTCCAGCCTGGTCGAATCCCTTCGAACCATACTAGATGAAGACAGCTATGTGCAAAAAGAGGGAATGCTGATCAAAAAGGATGGATTCCAGGATATTCAGGAAGGATTGGATACGATAGCCAACAGAAGTAAAGGATTGGTGAATTTTGTCAATGCTTATCGGGATTACACCAATATCCCCATTCCTGAAAAGGAACTGGTTCGGGTTCAGGATCTTTTTGAAAATGTGCTCAGCCTCATGAAAGAAGAGCTCAAGTCTCAGAATGTTTTTGTCAAAACAGAGCTTCATCCCAAAGAGCTGGAAATACAGTGTGATCGGGATCAGATATCGATGATATTGATCAATCTGATAAAAAACGCCTCTGAGTCCATGCAGAAACTCGCCGACAGGCAGATCATCCTTCGGGGTGTTTCACAAGGAGATATGGGTATTCGGATTGAAGTCGAAGATCATGGACCGGGTATTGTGCCAGAGGCTTTGGAGCGAATATTTGTACCTTTTTACACCACCAAAAAGACCGGGTCAGGAATTGGCTTGGCAATTTCCCGTCAAATAATGAATCTGCATCGGGGCAGTTTGATTGTAGAGTCTGAGCAAGACAAGCGAACGGTTTTTAGTCTAATCTTCAAGTAGCCGGTTTCTCAATAAAATCTAATAGCGAAAAACCCGCAAGAAAAAAGGCAGCTCTTTTTAATCGCTGCCTTTTCTATAAGATCCTATTTTTGACGGAATTATTTGTTCGGTTGTGGAGTCATTCTCAAATAAGGCTTGATTACTCGATGACCTTTCGGGAATTTAGCTGGAATGTCTTCCGTCTTGATCGCAGGTGAAACGACCACATCCTCCCCTTCTTTCCAGTCAGCTGGAGTTGCCACGCTGTAATTTGCTGTCAACTGCAAGGAATCAATCACCCGAAGCAATTCATCAAAATTTCTTCCTGTACTGGCTGGATAAGTAATCGTCAATTTGATTTTCTTATCCGGACCAATCACGAATACCGAACGAACGGTAAAGCTCTCATTTGCATTTGGATGAATCATATCATAGAGCGTGGATACTTTCTTGTCTTCGTCGGCTATAATGGGAAAGTTCACAGCCGTATTTTGGGTTTCGTTGATATCACCGATCCAACTTTTATGACTTTCCAAACCATCTACACTTAAGGCGATCACTTTCACGTTCCGCTTGGAGAACTCATCTCTCAATCTTGAGACAGCTCCCAATTCCGTGGTACAAACTGGCGTAAAATCAGCTGGGTGAGAGAATAGCACTCCCCAACTGTCGCCTAGATATTCATGGAAGTTAATGGTACCTTCCGTACTTTCTGCTGTAAAATTCGGAGCTTCATCTCCTAGTCGTAATGCCATAATATTATTTATTTAAAGTCTATAGATTTTATAGAGTAATAGACAAAAGCTGAGTCAAAAAAGTTTATAAGGATCGCATTTTTTTTAAATTGGATGAAAGCAGGCTAGCTTCAGGACAAAACTCATTGAATATCAATTTCCTTTCTCCTCCCTGTCTTTTTGAATTCGTTCTTGCTTCTCTTCTTTTATTTTGAAAATTCTTTTTCGGAATACAAGAAAGAGGATCAAGATAATCGCTGGAATAACAATATAGATTACCAGATCCCAATTATCCGATAGATCCACCGGTCCACTAGGTTTTGGAATTCCCGGCTGATTTTGTGAATAAACTAGAAGAGGTAGAAAGAAAAAAAGAGATAAAAGGCACTTCGTTATTACTTGAGTTTTGTGATTGATTGGCATGGATTTTAAGATTGCTTCCTTATTAGTTTAGTGAAATTCTAAGCCAAAAAGAAGTAATCTGCCCGATGATTTAAAAAAAAGCAGATGAATAAAGAAGTTCAAGCTACTCTGTTTGGTGAAAAAATAAGGACTTGATTCAATCTAGTTCTATCCCCTTCAACAGATTTAGATAATAGCCTTTCAAAGACTTGGACATAAGCATTCATAATTCCATATCAGTCATCCATCATTTACTTATAGAGCTCTTCATGCATATTTTTCAGCTCTTCTACTGGGATTTTTATGATCTGACGGTCATAGGTCATCAATCCATTGGTTTCTATTTCCACGTCGGTGGTCTGAGTGTAAATTGCAGCGGCCAAGCCTCTAGAAATGTATTCGGCCAAATCCTTAATCATTCCGGAATACCTTGCCTTTAACTCCCCTGCCGAAGAAAAGCTTTGATATCCCCAATTATCTTTTTGCTGCCAGGTATGTCCCTCTATCGGAAGGCCCAAGCCACCAAACTCACCCAAAACCATGATCGATTTTTTACCAAATATTTTCGGATCGGGCATTACTGGATCAGGATAATTGTGCAAGTCAAGAATATCTCCAACCACCGAAGCGCCTTCCATTTCAAAGTTGCCTCCAGAAGCCGAGTTAATCAACCTACTTGGATCCAACTTTCGTGTCAGATTAACTATTTCACTGGTTTTGAATTGGCCCCAGGCTTCATTGAATGGAACCCAAACCACGATAGATGGGAAAAACTTAAACTCATTGATGATTTCCTGCCATTCAGTCTTGAAAATTGCCTCGGATTCAGGTGTTCTTACCTTTTCAACTCCCTCCCGAATGATACCAGGACGGACTTCCCAACGATTTCCCATGTCCCCACTAGGCATGTCCTGCCAGACCAGCATACCCAATCTGTCTGCATGAAAATACCATCGGGCAGGTTCAACTTTGACATGCTTTCTGATCATGTTGAATCCCATTTCCTTGGTTTTTTCAATATCAAAAAGTAAGGCTTCATCCGTGGGTGCCGTGTATAATCCATCCGGCCACCATCCCTGATCCAAAGGACCATATTGAAAAAGTGGCTTGCCATTCAAAAAAATCCGCTGAAAGCCATCCGGTGTTTTTGACATTCGGATATCCCTGTATGCGGCATAAGATTTTACTTCCTCGATTAGCTCATTTCCTTCTAATAATCTAAGGGATACTTCATACAAAAATGGAGAATCAGGTGACCAAGCCTTGGGAGCTGCCAACTTTACCGGCAAGGGAGTGTTGGGCTTTCCCCGAAAAGAACCAACAGCTTGCTTTCCGTCAAAAACAATCACTTCCACTTCCTGCTCGGCTTCTGCTTGTATGACTTCAGGATAAAAAACTTGGAGTCCGCTTTCCCAATCAGTATTGGAGTAGATACCTGAAATATAGCTTTCCGGCACATTCTCCAACCAAACCGTTTGCCAAATTCCCGTGACTGGTGTGTACCAGATTCCTTTGGGCTCTTTGACTTGTTTTCCTCGGGGTTGAGGCCCTGAATCACTGGGATCCCAAACGCGGACCCGGATTTTCTGGGTTTTGCCGGAATTCAATTGAGAAGTGATATCGAAGGAAAAAGAATCGTATCCGCCCTGATGGGTTCCTACTGGCTGATCATTTACCCAAACCTCTGTTTCCCAGTCAGAAGCCCCAAAATGCAATAAAATCCTTTTGTTTTTGGTTGAAAGAGTCAAATCAAAAGACTTTTCATACCAAAGCTCATTTTCTGGACCTACTTCTTTCTGAACTCCTGATAAAAAAGATTCCACCGGAAAAGGAACCGTGATTTTGCCTATAAAACTAGTCTCTGGTAGTACTCCCTTTGGTAAGATGGCATAATCCCATAGTCCGTTTAGATTTTGCCACTCTGTTCTTACCAGTTGTGGCCTTGGATATTCTGGAAGTGGCGCTTTGGAATCAACTTTTGAAGTCCAGGGAGTGGTCAGACGTGCAGACTGAGAATACACGAGAAAGGAACCAAAAAGAAAAAAAGTCATTAATAAGATTCGCATAGGAATAGAGATAATGTAGAGACAGACAATTAAGGTTTACAATACCTAAGTTGCAAAAAACAATTATCTTTCCCTCACCGTCAATCAGAAATAGCCATGGCTATTTCTCTTGATCTATCCTACCCATCCCGCTCTATCGGGATCCTGTTGCTTAATTTTCTGAAGCTCCTCTATCATCAGCAAATCACAAATTTATTTGAACATAAGGTTGCTTCCAGCGAATGAATGCTTTTTAGCGAGGGGCCGGATTGCAGGGCAGGCAAATTACGCCCAGGCAACGGCACTTTTAAATTCTAACTCAAACCACACTCAGCGGAAGTAAAATTTACCTTTGTGTAAGCAACGAGAGTAAATTCAATCATTTTTTACACTCGTTTAGGCTACAAAGGTAAAATTTACTCTTACAGGAAAGATGGATATTCAGACTTGAAATTCAACCAAGATCGAAAACGGAATATCAGTCAAAAAGAAAAGAGTTTCGGCTAATCATTCTCCGAACGTTTAAAACAAAAAAACCAGTCCATTTTATTGAACTGGTTTTCTCTTGCAGAGGAGGAGGGATTCGAACCTTCCTTATATCTATTTGATAATCAGCGTATTAAAATTCATCCAACAGAAAGAAGTAGAGTTTTACGCTTTTTATAACTTGGACTTTTTCCAACAGATTTATAGTCTCAAAAATAGACTCTTTATTCGTTCCAAACTAGGATAGCTAGCGAAAAAATTATTTAAAAGTTGAAGTTTCCCTAATAATCCAAAGAACTTGACTTTCCCAGGGCAATCAGTGAGCAGAAAGGCCTCAAACAGATCGATGTCGTCACCCATATCAGCGTGGACAAGTCAGCCTACAGTAAAATAGAAAAGGGAACCCGAGCCATCACCAGGGAATGGGTGAAAGATTACAATCAGAATCGACCTCATGGAAGTCTGAATGACTATTCTCCGGTTGAGTTTGCAAAGCAATGGGCGTTAACAGTGGATAACTTCTCCGAAGTTACCCACAATTAACACCCTTAATAGTAATAATAGTCATAATCAAAACCTGATTTTGTCTAATTTAGTATTGTCCAAAAAATGGGAAGCCTTCACTATCCTGTGCTGATTCTTGGATTTCCTTAATCTCAGACCTCAAACTATCATAAGATTCCTTTAAAGAATGGATTTGATTGAGTTCGGTTAGGTAGGGGATTTCAGGTTTGGTTGGTAAAGCAAAAATAGAATTTGAAATCGAAGGCTTGGGGAGATTTGAATTCATGCCACCTGGCAAGGTTTGGGCTTTCAATAAATAGGATGAGAGCATTAAACAACTAATAAAAATGAAGTTTTTTCTCATAGCAGAATTGTCAAACCAAATACATTTATACCCTTCATCTAAAAGTTATTTATCTGATAGTTTATAACCTCTATTCATTTTTTGAATTGCAAATTCTATTTTATGGTATAGTACCTACACCTAGGCCTAATCATATTTCTACTACTCCCAGAGGGGGCTTATTTTGTAGCGCTCTTTCACCTTAGCTTCAGGAATATACTTTAACGAAGGAGGGCCACCACCATGGGAATCGCTATCTTCGTATAACAGCTCCCAATATCTTTCATCATCCGGATCCTGATAAAGGTTTAACCAACCACTGGCATCCTTGGACACCCATTTAAGATGGTGTTGAATAAGCCATTCAATTCTTAAACAATCTCCGTCTTTTTTCATCTCTCCGTTTTCAAACACCCATTTCCCTTTTATCAATATTTCGTCTTTACTTATCTTTTTCATTGTACAACTCGTCTAACAGCATCTTCAGGAATTGCCTGATTAGGAATTACAAATTC
>NZ_JAPEIB010000046.1:0-27319 GCF_028823735.1 Algoriphagus sp. NF | reverse complement strand
GGCATCATCGGCTCATCATCATCATTACAAGCGAAAAACAAACCAGAGATTAACAAAATAAAGAGTCCTCCTAGTAATTGTCTAGTGTAGTTCATAATAGTTAAATTTAGTTTTGGTTTAGGTAATACTAACATGTGAAATGGGGTTTGGTTATTTGAAAGGAACTACGATACCGAATGACCAATTGGATCGATGGGAGCTGAAAAAAATTGCTTGACTTAAAATCGAGATCCAAAAGCAGCTTCCTTCCGATTGAATCTAAGCCTGGTTGATTATGTTGACTTTAATTCAATTTTAGGATTCCTATTTATTAGAGCCTATTTTCATCACAAAAACAAATAACAAGAAGCACATTCTAAAAAAAAGACCTGAAGGGAACTCAGTTTAATTTTCATTGATGGAAAGTGCTATATTCTAAGTCACACCAAAAAAATCTCTAGCATTGGTTTATTAAGAAAAGAAAAGAGCTACCCGGAAATCGAGTAGCTCTTTGAGTTTTAGTATTTCAACTTTTCATCCTTGTCCCAGATACCCCAATAGGCTCCGACATCTCCTTCAGTTCCTACCTTCCAAGACTCATCAAAGGAAGAGAAATAAAAGACTGGAATATTATCCAACTTTGACCAGGTTTGGATGTTGATAAAGTATTTCAAAAAGTTTTCATCGGAGGGAATGGCTCCGTAGAGTGGGCTGCCTTGACTTGGCCAACCCGTCTCCGTGATGAGCACCGGCTTTCCATTTGCTGCTTTCTTGGCACGATTGTACATATCCTTTATGTAAAGTAGGGAATAGTCCAATGCACAACCTTCCCAGTATGGATAGCAATTAGCAAGAATGACATCACATAAATCAGTAATCCGTGGTTTTTGCTCAAATTCATAATAAGCATCCACATAGCCAACGGGAACCTTGGGTATTTCGGCTTTCACTTTCTTGATAAAATCTAATAATTCATCTTCTGTCAGATCTTTGCGATACATTACCTCATTTCCTACTGCAGCGATATCCACATAGCCTTCTTTTGCCAATCTGATCAAGCCATCAACTTCGGCTTGATTGATTTGGTCATCTGTTCCTAACCATGCACCTACCAGAGTCTTCATTCCCATTTCTTTTGCGATAATTGGAATGAGCTCGTTGCCTTCTGTACAAGAAAAAGTTCGAATCCATTTTGTGTAAGGTTGCAGAATTTCCAGCCTTCTTCTGATTTGCTTTTCTGTCAAAGTGTCCCCAGGCTGTTGACCTTCTTCATATGGACTTATACAGAAACCGTAAAGCCCATCTTGAAGCAATTCTCTGAATGATTTAGCCAATTCTTCTTTTGATAATCCCTGCAGATCTCTTCCTGCAAGTGCCAATACTTTCTCAGCATTAAATGACATAATTATTAGTATTTTAATTTTTCGTTTTTATCCCAAATTCCCCAGCTTTGGCCGACTTCTCCCTCATGATGTACCTTCCATGGTTCGTCAAATGATGAGAAGTTAAATAAGGCTATTCCCTCATTTTGTGCCCATTCATTAGTCGCAATGAGGTACTTCATAGCATTTTCAGAGGATGGAATAGCATCGTTTAGACTCTCACCGGAATCCGGCCACCCTGTTTCTGTGATCATAACCTCTTTTCCATTAGCAATACTTTTGGCCGTCTCATACATTTTTTGAAGATATACCGGAGCATGATCGATACTGCAACCCTCCCAGAATGGATAACAATTTGCCAAAATCACATCACATGCTGCCACGATCGTTGGCCGCTGAAATAGCTCATAATAGGTGTCTACGTAGCTTACCTGAATTTCAGGAAGTGATTTTTTGACTAGTTTCAAATAATGAAGTACTTCCTCTTCTGGAAGTTCTTTTCGAAGGAGTGCCTCATTGCCTACGACAGCAATATCCACCAAGCCTTGTTTTCCTAATTTTATGAGCTGTGAAATCTCAGCTTCGTTTTTGGTTTTGTCTGTTCCTAGCCAAGCCCCGACCATGGTTTTAAGGCCTTTTTGCTTCGCTATTTTTGGTATCAATTCATTACCATCAGTACAAGAAAATGAGCGTATCCACTGAGTATGGGGAGCCACGATACTCATTCTGCGTGTGATCTGATCTTCGGATAATACCTCACCGATATTTTGGCCTTCCAAGTAGGGACTGAAGCATAGCCCATGAAAACCCTTTTCTAAGGCTTGTGAGAAAAGCGACTTGATTTCTCCTGAGGATTTCCCCTCAAACTTATTTTGTAACTGGAGAGCAAAAGCTTTTTCTTGCTCCGAAAGGCTTATGACAGTACCTGGCTGATAGGGGGTATAGATACTGGCAGGCTTGTTTTTTTCTATTTTTCTTAATTTTAATTGTTCCCGGATTTCATTTGCTCTTGCTTCATCCACGTCATAATCGTGCATGAGATACATAGCTACCATCGTACCTAGCATTGGTAGTCCAGAGAAGAAAAGTCGAAGTCCATCCACAGCTCCTTCAGGTTGTACAGCCGCATTCCCATCAAAACCTACTACGGTCAAAATCACTCCACTCAGACCACCTGCTATTGCGAAACCAAACTTCACCATGTACCAATAAATAGCTCCAAATACACCTTCCCGGCGAACCCCATAATTCAATTCGTCTAAATCGATTACATCCGCTGTCATGGACATCATTAGGACGAAAAGACTACCAATTCCAAAAGAATGGAAGGGGAGAGAAAAAATAAACATCCAAGGCTTACCCGGAACGAATAGGAACCACAAAGAAGCATAGCCTACTAATGCAATACTTTGAGATACCATGAATGCATTTTTTTTGCCTATTCTTTTTGACATAGCTGCCACGATAGGAATCACAATAAAGGTAGTCACCAATGCACCCACGCTTCCGAAAATCGGTGTCCAATACCCCGCGGCTCCTGCGTCTCCGCTGAAGAGATGCCACACCACGATAAAAAACACAAAGCCAGCTACTGTATTGAATGCATTGAAAATAAAGAATGTCGAAATGCAAAGCTTGCGGAATGGTCTGGATGCAAATGCCTCTTTGAATCCTTGAATAATTTTCGAAAGGCTGTTTCCAATTGCATCAAAAGTCAGTGGTGAAAATTTTTCATTTAGCGTTGATTTACTTTTGATGAAAATGGCAGGGACCATTGCACAAATCGCAAATATCACTCCCACCCAAACGGCCAATTGACGGGTAGCAGCTTCTGGGCTCGGAAACCAAGAAGGATCGTACATAATCACCCAAAACCAAGGAGCAATTACCCATGCCCACTGTCCAATCCACTGTGCAATAGCCATGATTTGTGTACGCTCATGGAAGTCCTCACTCATTTCGTAACCCATGGCGACGTAAGGCACACTGAAAATCGTAAGCCCTATATAAAAGGCAAATGAACCCAAGAGGAAATAGGTGAAGTTGTAATTCACCGTGTTTTCTCCGTAAAGCTGCCACATCACCGAAAAGGCAACTCCCATGACTATGGCTCCAAGGAAAACGTATTGCCGTCGCCTTCCCCATACAGATTTCGTATTGTCTGAGATAAAGCCCATGATTGGGTCAGTCACCGCATCGAGTACACGAGGCAGAAAGTAGACAATCCCCCACATCCATCCGGGGAAGCCTAGGTTTTGGACCAGCACAACCATAAATATACCTAGGGAAGCTGGAAACATTTGATTTGCTAACATACCCACACCGAAGGCAATCTTTTGCCCCATCGGAACTGTTTTGGCTGTGGTTGACATGGTTATTTGGATTTGGTGGTCAGTAGTTTAAAGTGATAATTTCAAAAGTGGGTTATAATTTAATAGTTGGCAGGAGGAGCGGATACCTTCGTAAGAAGGCTGTCAATTTCTCCATTGTAAGTCTTAATGATTGGATTTCCGTCTCGGGTAAGTCCTTCAAAAATACCCTGATCGACTAATTCCCAAACAGGATATTTTGCTTCTCCTTTGAGACTAAAAAGGCCAAAGTGGTTTTCCGATCCAATGGGATTTGCAGCGTCTTTCCATTGCTCATTGAAAGCTTCGAAATAAAACATAGAAATCCCTGCTTCATTAGTCCACTCACGCATGTGCTTGTAGTATAGACCTTGTTTGTATTCGTCAGCAGCATGCGAACCCTCAGGACCGTAAAAGCCGTCAGAAACACTCGCCCAGCCTGTTTCTCCAATGTGAATGGGCTTATCGACTCCTATACTTTTCATGTAGGAGGCCACTGAATCATATTGAGATTTGGCAAAATCCCTGGCTCGAAGCATGGCTGCCTCTACTTTTTCAAGTTCAGATAGCTTGGATTCCTCAATAGGGACTCTCCAGAAAGCTGGATTATAATGCGAGTTGTGATAAGGGTAGGTATGGATGGAAATGTAATCGACTGCATTGGCCAACTTTTCCAAATCTTCTGTATGGTAACTGGCATCGCCACCTCCCCAGGAAGAAAAATCATCCGAACTGGTAATCCATAGATCCTTGGGGAGTTTACCTTCTGCTTTGAGTTCTTGCAGGTGATTGACCCATTTCAAAATCACCCAAGGCTGTACAAAATAGCTGGTCGCCCATCTGACCATGGCTTCATTGCCTACGGCAAGGATTTTAACAATATCTGGATATTGATTAACCAAAGCTACTGCTCGCTCGATTTCACCTTCATTTTGCTCGCTTTCTACATTGTGGTCGGGTTCCAGGTCTGTCCAAGCATTTTTGCAATCAATCCATGCCCCAAGCATCACATACATTTCAAAATTCGGATCTTCTTTTTTTAATTCTCTAATAGCCTTCAATAAAGTAGTTGCATGTGGCAGCTGGACATTGTAGGTTCGAAGAATTTTGATTCCCATTGCTGAGAGGATTTTCACGTCTTCTTTCAGTTGATTGACGGTTGGTTGTATATCTCTTGAACGCTCTCTGTATCCTCCGAATGAAATAGCTTGGTAAGCTGGATTTCCTAATATTTCTTTTGCTGTCACTTCTTTGTTTTTAGTTGTTTCCACATCAGTTGATTTTTCACTACAAGAAAAGCTTGCTGCCAGGGCAGAACCTATTAAAAGTAATTTAAGGCTTGATTTCATAGTCATTTGATTTTGAATTTCCTGTATAGCATT
This sequence comes from Algoriphagus sp. NF, assembly GCF_028823735.1. NCBI lineage: Bacteria > Pseudomonadati > Bacteroidota > Cytophagia > Cytophagales > Cyclobacteriaceae > Algoriphagus > Algoriphagus sp. NF. The sequence goes on along the minus strand of NZ_JAPEIB010000046.1, from coordinate 22,228 downwards.
CGATTATTTTTCTTGATGATAACACTGTCCAAAACCTATCGGAAAAAGTGGTTCAATGGAGCTTTCCCAATAGTTAGGACCATATTTTCCATTGAAATCTTCCACTGATTTGGGCCAAGAGTGGGGGAGTTTCCCCTTAAAATCAAAAAAGCCAAATAGAACTTCAGCTATTCCATCTCCTTCCGATCCCGGTAACCAAGCAGCCACAAAAGCATCACTAAGTTCCATTTGGGGTGTAATAACTAGTGGTCTTCCAGATATCAATACAAGCACTATTTTGATGCCCTTTTGGGAATAAGACTGTACTAACTGCTGATGTTCTTCGGTAAGGGTAAGTTGGAATAGATTCATTTCGCCACCTACATCCCCAAAGAATTCTGCGTATGGATTTTCTCCCACCACAATGACTGCCACATCTACATCCTCAATTGATGCTGTGCCATCAGGATCATATTTTACCTCATGCAAGGCAAACTTTCTAATGCCTTCCAAAATGGTGGTAGCACCTGAATAGTTTTCGGTCATTCCTTGCCAGTTGACCGTCCAACCTCCAGACTGTAAACCAGAATTGTCTGCAAATTTGCCAACAACCACAATTCTGGAAGTTCGCTTTAGAGGTAAAGCCTGATTTTGATTCTTTAATAAAACCAAGGACTCCCGAACTGCCTGTCGTGCAATAGCCCTATGCTCAGGAATTCCAATTTTGCTTATGAGACTTTTATCGGAAAATGGATTATCAAATAACCCAAATCTGAACTTTTGTCTCAAAATCCTGCGAACAGCATCATTAATTCTTTCCTCTGAAACTGAACCATCCAAAACCGCAGCCTTTAAGCCCTCTTGAAAACCATCAAGATCACCATCTACTGCCATCACCATGTCTATTCCGGCTTTGATAATATCATTTTGGCCAAAACGGGAATAGGCTTTCCAGTCAGATACCACAATTCCGTCAAACTTTAGCTGATCCTTCAGTAAATCCGTAATCATAGCCTTGTGGGCATGCATTGGAATTTCATTCAAAGTATTGAAGGAAGCCATTACCGAGGCAACCCCCGAATCAACTGCTGCCTGATAGGGTGGGAGTAGGCGCTCGATTAGCTCTTCCTTTGTAAGCGAGGTATTTCCTCCTTCTACTCCAAAATCTGTAGCTCCATCTCCTATAAAATGCTTAGCTGTCGCCAAAACCCCTTCATTACCATTCGATCCTTGATGTCCTTTGACAGAGGCTTGAGTCAATTTCGAAGTGAGCTCTGTGCTTTCGGAAAAAGCCTCATAGACCCGTCCCCATTTTTCATTAAAAGGAATGGCAACGCATGGTGAAAAAACCCAATTAAAGCCTGTAGCCTTAGACTCGATGGCCGTAATCGCTGCTGCTCTCTCAACTATTTCAGGATTTCCTGCAGCTCCTAAACCAATATTATGAGGGAAAATGGTAGCTCCTTCGAAGGTGTTTTGGCCGTGTATGGCATCCACTCCAAATAGCAGCGGAATTTTTAATCGTGTATCCAAGGCCTGCTTTTGGAATTCTGAAAATTTGTCCTGCCATTCTGCAGCTGTAGATCCTGGAACTGGTCCTTGGGTATGAATCACCGAACCAATAAACTTGGATTTAATATCCTCGGGAGTGACATCGTCAAAATGTCGAACCTGAGACATCTGTCCGATCTTTTCTTCCAAAGTCATCTGAGAAATCAAATCCTCAAGTTTTTGCTCTTGGTCAGGTTTGAGTTTGAATGTCATCGATTTTAAAAAGTATCTAATTAGTTAAATAAGGCTTCATTTACCCTTACAAGAATTTGTTTGATCTCTCCGGTCCGTTTGAATATCTTCTGGCTCAACTCTTCGTCTAATTGCAGACTATTCTCTGCAACTGTTTTGAATTCATTTCCAAAAGATATTTCAATGACGTCTTTGGAGTCCAATTGGTAGACTATTGGCACCTGGCAAAAGGAAAAACAGAGCGATTTTTCACCAATAAATAATTCAGTTTTCTCCCCATTTACATCAATATATGGCAAAGTTTGACTTTTGGTCAAAAACTCTGATTTCTTTAGCATAAATGGATTAAATGACAACTTACCCTCTCGAATGAATACTCCTAATTCTCCAAAACGGCAGATTATATCCTCCTTGACCTGTCCCGTCATTCCGGGCTGTTGAGCTCCTTTTCCGGCGGGAGTATGGGAATAAGGATCTGTAGGAAAAGCTCCATATACGGTTGGTGATTTATGCACCCCAATACCTTCATTAATTTCGTAATAGTGGCGTATCAATTGATCTAGGAGCTCCTGTGGAGCTTTTTCCTCTTTGGCTCTAATGCAGCATTCCCATACGGCCAATTGAAGTTTAGAAACCATATGCCAATAGATGGATCCGAGACCTTCATATCCATAAAAAGTCCCAGAGCGTCCAGTGAAAGCCTTGTGATTAAAGACATTTTCAAAAATTTGCAAGATTTCTTTTTTAGCAGATTCAGTTAATTCAAACTGAGCAGGGTCTAAGTTTTCCAGCGCTTTGGACAAGTCAGAGGCATTTTTGAAGTTACCGTTGAAATGGTAGTTTCCATCCACATCCTGCTCAAGGATCTTTTTATTGCCTTTTTCCAACAAACTGTTTAAAAGTTTCGATCTCTTTATTTCCTCCTTGGGTATGGTGTTTCTTTCCAGGAATCCAGGCAGCTCCTTATTTGGATAAAGTAAATAGCTGTGTTGATCTGCCCGGTAGAGCTTGCTTTTTCGAAGTGCATCCAATGTCTGCAAAGCCTCCTCCGAACTCAAGTAGCCGGAACTTAAAGCAGCAACCTGGCCCTCCAGCATTTCGCTGAGGTATTCAATAGTGACTTCCTCTTCATTTTCGACACTCATCAGGTTGTATGCATGATACAAGTTGTCCTGACGTTTATTGGCTCTAATGGTATGCTCAAGATAGCTTTGGCAAATGCTTGAGAACTCTAGAAGTTCATCGATCGAAAGGTTCTTTTTGACACCGCAAAAAGAATCAGCATAGATTTTCATTCTAAAAGCACTCCCTGCCGACCCCAAAGCATCCAATACATTTTTTCGGTCTTTGCCGCTAAAACTACCCGAAAGCAAAGGCTGATGAGAATTGAGGGTAGATAAAGTTTCCTGGAAAAATGTCAGTAGCTCTTCTGAAACAGGAATCTCCTGCTCAGTACTTTGCTTCAATAGCTGCGTGAAAAAATTCAGAAACCTTCTCAAATAATACAATGTGACCATGGAAACACCATTTCCGACGAGCGCATTGTTGGCGTCGTTCCATTCAGGTCTTTGTGTATTCATCCAGATTCCTCCCTCTGGAATGAAATTGGAAACTTTCGCAAGAACTGTCGCGAGTATTTTCTCGATGAAATTTACCTGATAAATCCCACCAGATTGATCTTGAAGCAATGCAGCATCTGAGCCGATTGAAGTCCATCGCCTTTGGATTTGCTGATCTAATTGATGATCAAAATCAATCGTGTCTTTAGGGTTTTTCAGGATCTCATTGTAAGCCTTGATTTTGTAGGGGACATTGGCATACACGAAAAAATCCTCCTTGAAGAATTTTACCAAGCTACCAGGTGCATAATTCTCTGCAAATTCCAGAAACTTCAACAAGTAAATGATCTGATGATCACCCCAATACCCGATGTAAGACCAGGGATCATCTGCTTCAATTCTTTCCCAGTCTATTCCGTTTTTTGTGATTCGATATGGATTATAACCATCAAATGTAGAGGCATTTAAGAACTTCAGGATCATGCTTTCAATGAAGTCAGGATAGGCGAGGGCCAAGGCTTCCCAATTCTGAAAAATATCCCGCCAATTTCCTGCATAATCCAATACTTTTGATCCGTCTTCGTTTCTGGTGTTGATAGAAAAATTATTCCAAGGACGGCTTGGATCACCGTGGCGTCGGCTAAATTTCAGAGGTAAATACTCCAAACAAAGACGCTCAAAATGGCTGTTTCCAGAATTTTCTGCCAATTCTTTGAGCTGAGTAAAGGAGAATTTTTCTGGAAGCGAATCAATTTTGCTTTTTTGCTTCAAGAAAACCTCTCGGTTAGCATTTTGAATTGAGTTCTTTAGGTCTTCCTTTTCGATTTGATAATTTTTATCAAAAATCCCACCCCGCATAATGTTAAACATCACATTGGCAAAATGTCGGGTGTCTTTTAAGGAATCTGCTGTAAGTTGTATTCCATCAGAGGCAGCATCCAGCTTAATTAGCTCTTCTGTTCCACTCCGAATATCTGCTTTAACTTTCTTGATTAAGTTCGGCTCGGTTTTTATTTCTTTGGCAAGTGCGCGAATTTGGGAGACATTCTGATTGATATCAGCCAGAATCATCCACTCTTTACTATCACCCGGGTGCAATTCTGAATCGAAATGAACAAAGTAAGCACCCCTTTGAGCTTTTATGTCATATTCTTCCTGAATGGAAAAACCCTCTCTAAATGACTTTAGTTGAGAAGAGGAGAGGAGTCTCTTTGCATTTTCCAAGCCCAGTGACCAAGCAATAGTTGCTTTAAGCGCTTCACTTGGCTCGGCTTTGTCCACAATGATTGCGCTAAGCGCAAAAATCCCAATTCCACTTTCTCGGTCAAGTTCATTCCTTTTATAGGCATCCACCAGATTACTTCGCATAGTTTGAAGGGCACTTCCTACGCCATAAGGCATGATATTCTGGATCCCATCCAAGATCGATATGTTAAGTGTGCTTTTCCCACTATTTGAAATAGAACTGGACTTGACAAAACCGTAATTATCACTTGTAGTCCATTCATATCTAAAGCATAGCTCCAGATCCAGATTTTCCTCTTCAAACAAGATTTTATTACCAAAAACACTCTTGTATAGATTCCTTTTCAGCCGATACTCATTGGCGAAATGGATAGAAAATGGCTCCCAAACATGGGTTTGGTTGTTTTTTTGAACACGAATGATTGATTTCGAGCCGGTTACTTCTGATGACTCGAGGATTTTATCATCAGTGTAATAAGGAAAAAGTGCATTTTCGGGGTCTTTTCTACCGGCACTAAGCCCTCCATTACTTCCAATAAACAACCAATGATTATAGGGGCTGATAATGCTCATAAAGAAGGGGAGCATTTGATCAGAGTTTGAAATTTTTAAAAATACCTCGGAGTCAATGACCTTGGTTTCAAGATTTATTGGTTGATTTTCTTCGTATTCACTGATGCTTTTTTGCATATAAAATTTTTTAGACTAAGAATAAAGACTTTAAAATAGATCTATCTGCTCAACCAAACGAGCGATAAGGCCAATTTCTTTGTTGCTTCTCCCTGATACCATGAATCTTTCTAACATTTTGCCTTTTCGGGACTCCATGGACTTTGGTTGAGGTTCACCTATTTTTATTGGCTAGTTGAATAGATTCGGCTAAATCAATAGCTGAAAAGTGTTTTTCAATTTTTTCTAGGGTCATTCCTGGTGAGAAGGGATTTATTTCATGTGCTTTTTTCAGGGCAAAATACGCGGCTCTTGGATAGAGTTTATAGTAACCTTCTGGGTTTGTTTCACCTTTAGAAGTGATCCCAAACCACTCTTCATTCATGTTTTTCTCGCCTTTTTTATAATCAAATTTGTATCCACCATTCGCCCAGGATGCTTCATTGTTGTGAACATCCAGTTCGACGGTTTGACCGGTTTTCCACCAACCATCACTGAATTGAAATGTAAATCCTCCCAGGGAATTTCCAGATTTTCCCAAGCCTGCAGCATTTTCATAGATTTCTTTCCAGTTTTCAACCATGTAGAATGCTTGAGACTTTTGATCCTCAGTTTTTGTAATGGCATTGAAAGCATCTGCACCAAATTCTGTAAAAAGAATGGGCTTATTTAATTCATTTTTAACACGCTCAAAAGCATCTCCAAAGGATGAACCGCGGTACATATTGGTTCCGAAAATATCTATGTCTTGACACTCTTCCTTGATGATATCTAGAAAGAGTAAATCACCGTTACAAATAGCTATGGGCACAGTCCTGTCAATTTTTTTCATAGCGACAGTTGCCTCATTAAACAATTTATACATGGCAGTAGCTCGGATGATAGATTCCTCACTCTCCTCTGGAATATCCTCTGTTTCAGCGCCTTCCCAGAATAATCCATAGTTGTTTTCATTACCAAGCAGGTAGAGTAGGAGGCCTTCTGTCCCTTGGTACTCCTTTACCATCTCTACGACTTCCTTCAGTAATTTTCTTCTTACTCTGGGGTCAGAATATTCCGTGTTTTCCATCCAACCATCATTAAGGTCCATTCCATATCGACCAAAAGCATGATTGAGCATGGTATAAATTTCGTAATTCTTATAGATATATGTAATCCATCTTGGAGGGATACCTATGTATATTCGCACCGAATTGACCCCCATGTTTTTTAAAAGTGACATTTCATCATCAAGAGCTTTCATGATGAATTCATCCGGTTGATCCCAAAGACTGTAGTCGAAATTGGTGCCTCTTGGAAAATAATCCCAGTTCATACCATTGACCATAAAACTTTCTCCTTCAACCAAGAGCTTTATTCCTTGATCATCATTAATCAGTTCTACTTGAGAATTTTGAGAATAGAGGATTTTAGGGATAAGAAGGCAGACGAGAATTAAAAAGGTGGAAATTTTCATTGGGCTTGAATTGTAAATTGATTACGACTATTTATGAAATAATCTTATTTCAAATCATTGGTAAGTAATCCATTTATGACTGATATAGCAAGGATGAGTACTACGTCATTTCTTTCATATGACTACTACAAAATTTCAAAATCTCACTCATTGACCTATTTGAAAGGCAATTTGCCAAGATTTTGAACTTCACAGCGTTTGAGAAGCTCCTAAGAGTTTTACTGTGATCCGGTTGAGACTTGAGACATTATTCTTTTGTTACATAATTTACATTATGTTAAGTAAAGATTTTTTCCACCTACACATTCTGAATTATTTTTAACTTAGGCCCCGTCTTTAAGTCCACCACCCTAATGAAGATTTCTTTTACTAGTCTAGGCTTGATTCTAGGTCCACTTTCATTTTTTATCATCCTGTATGGCGTAAATTCTCCCGATTTAAATCAAGAAGCTTTGGCCATGTTGGCTTTGGCCAGCTGGATGGCGATCTGGTGGATCACTGAAGCATTACCTATAGCAGCTACTGCATTCTTGCCTTTAATTCTAATGCCCACCCTGGGAATTCTTCCTATAAAATCTGTTTCATCAAACTACATGCATCCTACAGTGATGCTATACATGGGCGGATTTCTAATGGCTACAGGAATTGAAAAATGGAATTTACACCGGAGGATCGCCCTATCGATTATTCAATTGATTGGAACTGACTTAAGAACTATTGTCTTAGGATTTATAGTAGCTACCGGTTTTCTTTCTATGTGGATTTCCAATTCGGCAACTTCACTGATGATGCTTCCGATCGGCTTAGCAGTTGTAAAGCAGTTTCAAGAGCAATTTGGAGCTGATCAATCCCAACTCAGCGATCGTTTGGGTAAAAATATCATGTTGGGCATCGCCTACAGCGCATCAATTGGTGGCGTGGCTACCTTGATCGGTACCCCTACCAATACTATTCTAGCTGCCGTAGTTAGTGATCTTTATGATTACACCATTGGCTTTAATGAATGGATGCTTTTTGGCTTTCCCCTCGCTGTTTTCTTAATTCTTATTTGCTGGTGGTATTTGGTCACTTATGCGAATCCCCTTCCCAAGAACTTTAAGCTAAATGACGCGAAACATATTGTAAAAGAGCAACTTATAAAACTTGGAAAAATCTCCTATGAAGAAAAAAATGTATTGATAGTCTTTGGCTTAGTCTGCTTCTCCTGGATTTCAAGAAGCTTTTTTCTGGCTAAGTTTATCCCAGGTATCGATGATACTATCATCGTTCTCACTGGAGTATTGATCTTATTCCTCCTACCCGATTCAACTAAAACTAAAAGAATTCTGGATTGGAAGACTGCCGAACGTATTCCCTGGGGTATTTTGATACTTTTTGGAGGTGGTTTGGCTCTAGCAGAAGGATTCAAAGAAACCGGACTGGCGGAATGGATTGGTCAGCGATTTACACTCATTGAAGGAATTTCTTTCTTCTTATTGCTGCTGATTATTATCGCTTCGGTCAATTTCCTTACGGAAGTTACATCCAATGTGGCCACAGCCTCAATGCTTCTCCCGATTTTGGCTTCTGTCGCCCTCAAGCTGGATCTTCATCCATTTGGCTTAATGGTGGGCGCTACTTTAGCTGCGAGTTGTGCATTTATGCTTCCTGTGGCTACTCCACCCAACGCTGTCGTATTTGGATCAGGCTTTCTACAAATGAAAGATATGGTCAAAGCAGGGTTTTGGCTAAATATTTTCTCCATACTGATAGTTAGTCTCTTAGTGTATTTCCTTCTTCCCGTTCTTTGGAATATCGATCTGGAGATTTATCCTTTTTGATTTTTCCCAAACTCAGATAAAATAACCTTGCATCCTTTAAACTTTCTAATTCCTAAGGAGATGGCTTCGTCACAACTTGATATTTTAATAAACAATGATTTTGAAATCAGCTCCTTGCCATGACGATAAACATCCTATTCCTACTACTTAACTCCCAAGCATCCTAACTCCCCAACTCCCCAACTCCCCATCCTCCCTACTCCCAAACTTCCCTACTTCCTAACTCCCTAACTTCCCATCTCCCAAACTCCCTTTCTTCCTAACTCCCCAACCCCCAAACTTCCCTCCTCCCACCGTTCCATCCCACTAAACCCACTATTCATCCCAGTTTTTTGATGGCTAATTCAGGATTTGCGATTCTTGTGTCCATGAAGGCAAGCAATCCAATCCAAGAAAAAGTAAAAAGGCATAAGGGAATTTATTTTCTATTGCTGCTCGCCCTTGTTTGTTATCTCTATCAACTAGTAAACTTGATTTAATCCCAGCATTATGAAGGAAAGAAGTTTTGATTTTAGACAGATCGAATGGTGGATTACCACTTTGGTTTTCGTCAGTATCGTGCTATTCAATTTGATCAGCATGAATACCAATCGATGGGCTGGAACTCTCCCCTCGCCCTATGACCGTATTTTTGTTCCTACCGCGCTCTATGTGGTATTCTATATTTTTCATATGCAGTTGATTCCAACCTATCTGAAAAACCGGAAAATCGGCCCTTTGATCGGTTGGGGAATCCTGACTTTTGGCCTCGCTTTCATATTTTCAACAGTCCTTACGGTAGCCTCAGACCGATCTTTTGAGAAGCTTTTCCAACTCTTCTTGGGGGTTATCTTCTTGTATATTAGCCATCAAGGAGGAGCATTGGTTTTAAAGAATATGCTTACACCGCCCCGGGTTTCTTCCTACTATTTTTACAATTTGGCTAGGATGATTTTGACCTTTATTGTGCTCATTTTCTTCCTATTACTGGGACAATCCTCTGTGATCGATGAGGGTGTTTTGATTTTATTTATTATGATTTTCCCGGTTTTGCTATCCTTGGTTCTCTACAATTATTACCTGGTCTATGGCAAGCGGAAAGCAGGTAAAAACAAGCAGGCAAATTGGTATTTGGCTCTACTGCTGGTCATAGTGTTCTTTGTGTTTTTTGCAATAGCTGCCGGGAATGGTCAAGAGGAAATTATTTTAATTGGATTTTTGATCAATGGAATTATTTTATTGATAATCAATCCTTTATCAAATCTGATTTTCAAGAAATACGAAAACCTGACAGGTAAAATTTTCAACCTCAGCACGGAGGTAGGACAAGGACAGGCAAACCTTGATTTTCTTCGCTCTCAGATCAATCCGCACTTTCTTTTTAATGCCCTAAACACCCTTTATGCGAGTGCCTTGATGGAAAATGCAGAAAATACATCTGACGGTATCCAAAAGCTGGGAGATATGATGCGTTTTATGCTTCATGAAAATCAGCAACCCAAAATCTCCCTTTCTCGGGAAATAGACTATCTCCGAAATTACCTTGACTTGCAGATGCTTCGTTTTGGATCACAGGAAAATCTGGATGTGGATTTTCAAATCAATACGGATGGCTGTCAGGGTCAGATTGCTCCCATGCTATTGATTCCTTTTGTGGAGAATGCATTCAAACATGGAATTTCTTCGAAAGAAAAATCGTGGATTCGGATGAACTTGCGATGCATCTCAGGCTCGGTTCATCTCGACTTGGTCAATAGTGTGCATCCAGTCAAGTCTACAGAAAGATCGAATGAAACTTCAGGGATAGGTTTGGAAAATGTGAAAAAGCGTCTCAACTTGGTTTATCCCAACCGGCATCAATTAAATATTGTATCCAATGACTCGGATTTCTTTGTACATTTTTCAGTGCAAATTCATTAATCTATGATCAAAGCTATTGCTATCGATGATGAGGGTTTTGCATTAGAAGTGATCAAATCCCATGCTTCGAAAGTGCCTTTTTTAGAGATTCAGGCCAGCTTTACCAATGCAATGCAGGGACTGGAATACCTTAAAAATCATGATATCCCTTTGGTTTTTCTAGATATCAATATGCCGGATATCTCAGGAATTGATCTGGTAGAACTCCTTCCTGCTGGCACAGAGGTGATTTTTACTACAGCCTATTCGGAGTTTGCGGTAAAAGGATTTGACTTAGAGGCTTTGGACTATCTCTTGAAGCCTTTCAACCTTACCCGCTTTGTGAAGGCCTGTGAAAAAGCCAGAACCCGTATTTTGGGAAATACGGATGATTCCTGGACTTTCATCAAAACACAGGAAGGTCAGGTGCGAATAGACTTTCCGGACTTATTGTACTGCGAATCGCAGGGGAATTATGTGATTTTTCAAAACAGTGAGGAAAAGTATCAAAGTCGGATGACACTTCAGGAAGCCGAGAGACTGCTGCCCTCCTACTTTATCCGAACCCATCGTTCATTCCTTGCCAATAAAAACCAAATCAAAGTTGCAGAAAAGCATCAGTTGCGACTTGGGAAATTTATCGTCCCGGTGAGTTCTACTTATTCTGATGAAGTCATGACCAAAATTAAAATCGAGTAGGAAAAAATAGACCGATGGAGATCAAAGAATTAATCGAAAGATCCGAAATTGAACAGAATAGCAAACTTAATACTGCTTATTCTCTGTTAAAGAATCTTTTGTCAGAATTGAGAAAAAGAGAGATACCGATTGAAATTTTGAATTCTATCAATCAGGAAATTGATAAGTTAAACGGTTTTTCAGGTTCGGATAAAGAACTGCTAAAGCAGGTCCGAAATTCCCAATCGCTGATTCTTTCCCTCGTCAAAAAAGAGCTTGGTCTAGTTCCAAAAGGGCATTTTCAAACCATGTGGATGGCTATGGGAATGGCAACTTTTGGGATTCCATTCGGAGTGGTTTTTGGGCTTACTTTGGGAAATATGGCCTTCTTTGGAATAGGTATTCCGATCGGTATGTCCATCGGGTTGGCAATAGGTGCAGGAATGGATAAGAAAGCGCAGGAAGAAGGAAGGCAGTTGGATATTGAAATTAAAGCCTAAAAATGAAGCTGGTATTCCTTTCGATATTCTAAGGGTGTTTTTTGGGTTCGCTGCCGAAAAAGCCGATTGAAATTAGAGAGTGTATGGAAGCCTGAACTGAAGGCTACTTCGCTGACATTCAAATCGGTATCGTGCAGCAGCTTACAAGCATGAGCAATTCGAACTTCGGTCAAAAAATCAGAAAAAGAGCGGTTCATCCGGGATTTGAAAAAGCGACTAAAAGCTGAAACCGACAAATTTGCAAGGTCAGCTGCATCTTCAAGTGATACTTTTCCTTGGAAATGATTCATGACATAATCATGCACTTTACCCATTCGATCCTCTTCAGATTCTTTATGTGAGTTGATATAACCAGGATTAGCGATCAATTGCTTTTCGTTGGAATGAGCAATTGTCTCCAAGATACTCAACAAATGAATGACTTGGCTTGGACCGGAACTTTGGAGCATGTCCAGCATCAGCTTTTTGACCTGAATATTGGTCTCTCCCCCTATTTCAATTCCAAACCTCGATTGCTCCAGTAAAACAGAAATGGGCTCAAACTCTTCAAAAACAAAGGGTGAATCATTCAGGAAATTCTCAGGGAAATAAATCACCACGCCGCGAGTTTCCAATTGATTTTCACTACGAAAATAAGCTGGATCATTTCTCCATAGATGCGGAAGATTAGGCCCCGTCAAGACCATATCGCCTTCCCGAAAAGCCTGAATATTATCTCCGACGAAACGGGTTCCCCTACCCTTCAAAACAGTAAATAACTGATATTCGGAATGAAAGTGCCAATTGACATCAAAATATGGGGCTACCAAGTCCTTAATCAAAAGGGCTTTGTTTTCGGGAATTCTTGACTTTTTTAAGGGCTTTCTCACTGCTTAATGACTCAAATTTACCATTATGGAACCTAAATAAGCAAAATACAGTCAGAAAATACCAACAAATAGGAAGAAGTATTCACCAAAATTGTGGAATATAGCTTCCCGATATTGCTTAAACCCAAATAATCATGAATCTAAAGAATATAGGAACTAGCCTTTTTGCGCTTTTGCTTCTATTGATAGCGAGCTGTAGCCAAAGCAAAAAGGAAGTATTCCTCTCTATGACAGAGCCAAGAAGAGTTGAAATTCTTGTGCTTGGACACGAAAGCGAGCATCATAATTCCGAGAAATTCATGCAGCATCTTGGAATTCCTCTGTTCCAAAAAGGCATCAACCTGACTTACACTGCCGATCCCAATGATCTGAATGAGGAGATGCTTTACAATTATGATGGCCTGATGATTTATGCTAATCACGATGACATCACTTCTGATCAGGAAAATGCTCTCAAAGACTATGTACAAAGCGGAAAAGCCTTAATTCCAATCCATAGTGCTTCTTGGTGTTTCCGAAACTCTGATTGGTACATCAATACTGTGGGTGGCCAGTTCGAATCTCATGGAGAAGGCAATTTCACAGCTACAATTGTTGATGCGGATCACCCCATCATGAGCGGGATTGAGGAATTCGAAACTTGGGATGAGACTTATGTTCATTCTCAACTCAATCCGGATATGCATGTTCTAATGGAGCGAGTGGATGGAGACCACCGGGAGCCTTATACATGGACCTTGGAAGAAGGAAAAGGAAGAGTTTTCTATACCGCTTATGGACACAATGAAGAGACTTGGAAGCAGCCTGAATTTCAGGAGCTAGTAGCAAATGGGATTTTATGGGCTGTGGGTGATGAGGTCAATGCACTTTTGGCAGCTTATGAAATTCCTCAGCCTGAATTCCGTGATGCAGAAATTCCAAACTATGAGCGAAAGGATCCCGCTCCGCGCTATCAGCTACCGCTATCACCTGAGGAAAGCATGAAAACTGTACAGCTTCCTGTTGGGTTCGAAATGACTCTTTTTGCTTCTGAACCGATGATCATCAATCCAATGTCGATGACGTGGGATGAAAGTGGTAGACTTTATGTAATTGAAACAGTCGATTATCCGAATGAGGTAAGAACTGAAGGAGGAAATGACAAAATTAAAATTTTAGAAGATACTGATGGAGACGGAAAAGCTGATAAGGTGACCGTTTTCGCTGATAATTTGAACATTCCTACTTCAATCATGGCTGTCAATGGAGGAATTTTAATCTCCATGGCACCTGATTTTGTTTTTCTAAAAGATACAGATGGAGACGATGTAGCAGACGTGCGGGAAGTCATTATGACCGGTTGGGGAAAAAGCGATACGCACGCTGGACCATCCAATCTAAAATATGGATTTGATAATAAAATTTGGGGTGTTCTAGGATACTCTGGATTCAGAGGTACTGTCAGCGGAGTGGAGCATTCTTTTGGGCAGGGTGTTTACCGCTTTAAGCCGAATGGCGAAAACCTTGAATACCTAGGCAATACTTCCAACAATACTTGGGGTTTGGCTTTCACAGAAGACTTCGAAACCTTCATTTCAACTGCAAACGGACAGCACAGTGTGTATTTTTCAATGGAAAATAAATATGTGAAGCGTCCCGTTTTCCAAGGTTCAGCCAATACCGTCCATGGAATCGACAGTCACTACGATATGCCTCACCTGACCCCTTTCCTTCGTCAAGTGGATTGGCATGGAGGCTACACGGCAGCTGCAGGACATTATTTCTACACGGCAAGGAGCTTTCCGGAAAAATTCTGGAATCGAATTGCTTTTGTAGCTGAACCTACCGGTAGGGTCCTACACAATGCCATCATCGAATCAGATGGTTCTGGATATATCGAGAAGAATGGATTCAATATTTTGGCTAGTTCAGACGAATGGTTCTCCCCTGTTCATGCGGAAGTAGGACCAGATGGAGCTCTTTGGGTTGCCGATTGGTATAATTTCATTATTCAGCATAATCCAACACCAAGAGGCTTCGAAAATGGAGCTGGGAATGCCTACATCAACCCACTTCGTGATAGTCAGCATGGAAGAATCTACCGTGTGAGTTATAAAGGAGGGGAAGACTCCAAAACCTTTGATCTTCGGGATGCCAGTAATGCCGAGCTGATGGAAGCACTGAAAAGTGAAAATATGTTTTGGAGATTGACTGCTCAGCGTCTGATTGTGGAGCAGCAAAATACCGAAGTAATCCCTGACCTTTACAAGATAATCGCTGACCAATCAGTAGATAAAATTGGTCTAAATGCTCCGGCAGTCAATGCCCTTTGGACACTTCATGGACTTGGCCAATTGGATGGAAGCAATAAAGAAGCAAGTATGCTTGTAGAAAAGGCCCTTCGTCATCCATCAGCTGCTGTTCGTAAAAATGCATTACGTGTTTTACCATCCAATCAAGAAAGCTTGAGAGCGATCTTAGGGTCCGGTATTTTGGATGACTCAGACATGCACACGAGAAAGTTCGCGTTCCTGGCACTTTCTGAAATGCCTTTCTCTGAGGATGCCGCTAAAACTTTGCTTCAGACAGCTGAAAAAGATGAAAATGGTCAGGATCCATTTTTGCCTCAAGCAATGTTTGCAGCAGTACTTTCCCATCCGACCGAATTTGCCAAGCGGGATAATACCGCTGCAGTTCAGGCTTCAGGAGATACCGAACTCTCTCTGGCGGATCGAATCAGTAGAAGCCTGGTGGCCGAGCAATATCCTTTGGATTCAAGAAACTCCATACTCTTTCCTCCGGACATAGCTGGAAAAGAGATTGCAATTCGAATGATCGTTTCCAAAGCCAATAATCCAATGGATGGAATTTTGGTAGCTTCTGGCAACAATACGAATGGGTACAGTTTGTACATCTATGAGGATGCTCTTCACTTTGCAGTAGCACAGGATGAAAAATTGACAATCATCAGTACCAAAAAACCACTTCCTGAGGAGCAATTCATCATTGATGCCAATTTGGTGGAAGACGGAAGCATGAGTTTGAAAATAAATGGTGAAGAAATTGGCAAAGCCAAAACCAAAGGTCTATTCACGGCAGAACTTTCTCCTAGAAGAGTTCGTGTAGGCCAAAATGATTCTAGAAATCAAGTTGGAAAATATGTAGGAGGTTGGATGTTCTCAGGAAGAATAAGCAACAAATCTACCTTGGCCTTGAAAAAGCCAGGAACGGATCTCTCTGAAGATTCAGATAAGGTTGCTACCATTTCAGCCAATGGAAGTTCGATTGTCAAGCTAGCCGTCATCCCACATGAGATGAAATATGACAAGACCACCTTTACCGTAAAGGCTGGTTCACAGGTAACTATTGACTTTGAAAACCCTGATTTCATGCAGCACAATCTAGTTATCGGTCAAAAAGGATCAATGGAAACTATAGGGGAAGCTGCAGATGCCTTGGCCAGAGATCCGAAAGGAGCCGAGCAAAATTATGTACCTAAAATACCACAAGTCATAGCCGCCACTCGATTAGTCGATCCTGAAGGACGGGAATCACTGGTTTTTGTGGCTCCTACCGAACCAGGAGAATATCCATTTGTCTGTACCGTACCGGGTCACTGGAGAATTATGAATGGAATTATGATTGTGGAATAAGGATGGCTTTAGATGTAAAATTTGGTGTAAGTACCTGGCTTTGGACTTCACCCTTTAATTCAGAAACGATTTCTCTTTTTGAGAAAATCAAATCCTTCGGCTACGATGCGGTGGAAATACCGGTCGAAGATCCTGAATTGATTGACATTGACCGGGTCAAGAAAGCGCTCGCAGAACATGCTCTCAAACCTATCATCTGCGGGGCTTTCGGGCCTACCCGGGATTTGACTCATGAGGATCCTAAATTCCATCAGACTTGCTTCGATTACTTAGATGCTTGCTTTGAAATTGCTTCCGAATTGGGTGCAGGCTTTGTGGGTGGTCCTATGTACTCCGCCGTGGGAAAAGCGCGCTTGGTCTCTCCGGAGCAAAGAAAAGTGGAATGGGATCGGGCGGTCACTAATCTTCAGAAGGTGAGCAAACGAGCCGGAGAATTCGGGTTGGAGATCGCCTTAGAAACCTTGAATCGATTCGAAACAGATCTAATTAACACCGCTGCTGAACTCAAGCAATTAATCGCTGATATCAACGAACCTCAGGCCAAAGCCCTTTTGGATGGCTTTCATATGAGCATTGAAGAACCAAGCATTGAAGATGCCATTGCAGCTGTTGGCGACAAATTGATCCACGTGCAAGTCTCTGAAAACTACAGAGGAACCCCAGGTACTGGACAGACAAATTGGTCTGCATGGAAACGAGGCTTGGAAAAGATCAATTACCAAGGTGCCATTTCCATCGAAAGCTTTACACCGAATGTCAAGGAATTGGCTGGAGCGGTTTGCATTTGGAAGCCTTTGGTACCATCTCAGGATGGCTTCGCCAAAGAGGGGCTTGAATTCTTGAAAAAATGGGCAGCTGAGTAAATCAAGCTGTTTATAACTAAGGATATGTCAGTCAGAGCTGAGTCGAGGACCCTTCGACTCCGCTCAGGGTGACATCAACATCGGTCATCTGACATCCGAAAATATTTTATTCTTTTAAACCCAAAACAACATATCTATGAGCCAAAAACCAATCAATATTGCCATCATCGGCCTTGGATTTGGTGCTGAGTTTATTCCTATTTATCAGAAGCACCCCTTGGCAAACATGTATGCAGTTTGCCAAAGAAATAAAGAGAAAGCCGAAGAAATCGGGAAAGCTTTTGGCATCGAAAAAGTCTACACAGATTATGACGAGCTGCTAAAGGATCCAAATATCGACGCAGTTCATATTAATACCCCCATTCAAAATCACGCGGAACAATCCATCAAAGCACTGAAAGCAGGAAAACATGTAGCATGTACTGTTCCGATGGCAACTACCGTAGATGAATGCCGTCAGATCGTCGAACTCTGTGAAGAGACGGGATTGACCTACATGATGATGGAAACGGTGATTTACAGCCGTGAATTCCTTTTTGTAAAGGAAATGTATGAGAAGGGTGAATTGGGGAAAATTCAGTTTCTTAGAGCTTCGCATCAGCAGGAAATGGCTGGATGGCCAGGCTATTGGGAAGGCCTCCCTCCCATGCACTATGCGACTCATTGTGTTGGGCCCGTTTTGGCTTTGCCCAAAGGACAGGCTGAATATGTATCCTGTTTGGGTTCGGGCAGAATCGACGAAAACCTCATTCCGAAGTATGGTTCTCCTTTTGCTATTGAAACTTGCCACATTAAGCTAAAAGATTCTGATCTCGCAGCAGAAGTAACTCGTTCCCTGTTCAATACAGCAAGACAGTATCGGGAAAGCTTTGATGTGTACGGTTCCAAAAAGTCCTTCGAATGGACACTCATCGAACATGAAGACTCGGTAATTCATACCGGTGAAGTTCCAGAAAAGGTCAAAATCCCTGATTATGCTCATTTACTACCCGAGGGAATTCAAAAATTCACAACCCAAGGAGTATATGACTCAGATGAAAATCAGCATTTATCCTTTACTCAAGGATCTGGTCATGGTGGTTCTCATCCTCATTTGGTCGATGAGTTCTTAAATGCGCTTACAGAAGGCAGAGCTCCCTATCCGGATGCTAGACAATCCGCCAATATAACCTGCGTGGGTATTTTGGCACATGAATCTGCTATGGATGGAGGAAAAATCAAATATCTACCTGAGTTTACCCTCAGCAAATAAAGCAAAATAGGCCTGGAAAATTTCCAGGCCTTGTTTTTTAATTTTTTCACCACAGAGGACACAGAGGAGTTTTTGAAACACAAAGGACACGAAGGAGATGAACCTCTAAGGACACAAAAGGCCAGATTGTCCCTAGCATCAGGAAAAGATAGGTAAGAAAAAGCTTTGTGTTCGTTGTGCTCTTGGTGTTTTTTCACCTTGGAGGATACGGAAAAAAATTAAAATTTTCCACTTCCAGCTTCCTTCTTCCCACTTATTTCACTTTCTTCGCTTCTGTCACAAACATGTCCATCAGCGATCCTGAAGCATTTTCATCATCCACTTTTTTTAGACTCAAGTAAACGTCATAACCCGTAATATTGAAATAAGCTGTTAGAACATCATCTGTAATACTTACGGAAGACATTTCCTTCTCTGTACCGGAAGCATCTTCTACGAAATAGCCCATGGTCTTGCCGTCAATAGTTTCAAATCGCATAGGAATAGTTGCTGTACCTTCTGGGGTATCGTAAACCGTCACGGCCCACTTACCTTCGAAATACTCAGGAGAGGCAGTAAAACTGGAAAAGCTGACCAGTGAGCCCATAGCCACAAGGAGGACTAGCAATAAGGAGGATAATTTTTTCATTGATGTAAAGGGTTAAATTTTTCAGAATTTAAACAATCTAAATGATTGAAAAAACACCTAGATTAAAATTAATTTATAAAATTTATAACCTGAATAGGTAAATTAACTCTTTAAATAGTAATAAAAATATAAAAAGAATTTCTTAATTAGATTATGGATTTATTTGCTTCGAAAGAATCTACAATGGTTATAATAAATTAATTCTCTAAATAATAATATTTCAACTGAAGACAGTGAGTCCATTTTTGTGTTACGTTCTCAAGACTTTTTCTCATTCTAATTAAAACCATTTATGTAAATCATTGTGTTTCTTAATAGGCTTTGCAAACCACGAATAAAAATTTTTAAATATTGATTTTCAAATAGTTATGATTTTTTCTAATGTATTAAACATATTTAAAACAATGATATATTCCTTATACATACAGTTTTTTGTATTAAACTAAATTCAAAAAAATTAGTAATAAGACTTATAAATAAAATATCGTTTATTTATCTTTAAAAGATAAAAATTAGTGCTTTATGCTTAGGGTATGATAAATTACCTGAGCAGACATACATCGAATATCATTTTCATATACTATTCAATGCCAAATTTAGTATTATTTCTACTGTTAATTTTCAATTCTGCTGATCCTACAAGCGATAGCTTGAAATTGGAACTTCAAAAAACAGATAATCCTGGCACGAAAGCCTCGATTTATTATTCCTTAGCTAGACACTACTATGGTTCGAATCAGGATTTAGCCATTTCGTATGCAGATTCATCTATTTATTTTGGAGAATTGGCTGAATTACCGAAAATGCAAGGAAATGCAATCAATATTAAAGCAGTAGCTTATCTGATCAAATCTGATTTTGAAACCTCCATGAAGCTGAATGTGGATGCATTAAGAATCAGAGAAAGTATACAGGATACGCTAGGATTAGTTGAATCTCACCTTAACATAGGAAATATTCTCTATCGAACCGGTGAGAGTTTTGAGGCGGCTGAACGATATAAAAAGGCATTGACATATGCTAAAATGGCCAACAGTCAGCGAGGATTGAGTTTGCTATACAATAATTTGGGAAGCTACTATAGAGACAAATGGATTTCAACTGGTGCAAAAGAGGATTTGGACTCAGCCAAAGCGTACCTTTCCGAATCTCTAGAAATCAAAACCAGTTTGAATGACGTCAGTGGACTTATTCATACACTGAATCAGCTTTCAGAGTTAGCTCAAGGTGAAAAGCAATATATGCTTGCAGAGAATTATCTGAAAAGGAGTTTGAAGGTCTCTGAAGGAATCAGTAATACAGAGCTTCAAATTTCAGTACTAACGCAACTTTCTCAATTCAATCTAGAGGTAGGAGATAAATATCAGGCATTAAATTATGCCAAAAGTGCTTTTGAGCTTGCTGAAGGAATGGGTTCAAACTACATGATCTCCAGTACTGCAAATTATCTTATTGATGCATATCAGGAAACCGGAGATTATCGGAATGCATTGGAAGTTGCAAAACAAAAAATAGAAGCTGATGGACTACTTTTCAATGAAAGCAAACAAAAAATTCAGGATGATTTACTGATCCAATATGAGTCGGAGAAAAAGGAATTGGAAAATCAAAGACTCCTGGAGGAACAGCGGTTTTTAGATTTAAATCTCCAACGGAAGAATGAACTTCTAATTGCTGCAGTGATAATTTTGGTAGGATTGATAGGGCTTGGAATCTATCAACGAAAGAAAAATAATGAATTAGAACTTGCCAAGAAGAAGATAGATATGACCCTGGCCCAACTGACAGAAAAGAATGATCAAGTGGAAAAACAGTCCGTGCTTCTCAGTCAGGCAAATTCTGAACTCAAAGAGGCAAATTCTATTCGGGAGAAGTTATTGTCTGTAGTGTCCCACGATGTAAAAGCCCCCCTCTCCTCTCTTCAGGTTCTTTTGGAATATTGGGATCAAAAAATCCTAACCAATGAAGAACTTGCCAGCCTAGTACCTAGAATTGCAAAACAAACAAAAACTGTACAAGAACTATTGAAAAACCTTCTACAATGGGCTCAAACACAGATGAAGTCCAGTAATCTCCAATTAGAAGAAAAAAATCTTAGGTCACTAGTTGATGAGGCTATTCAATTTGCAATTCCAACGGCAGAAGGGAAAAAGATAAATATTTTGAACGCCATACCCGAAAACCTAAGTATTCAAACTGATAGCAATCGGCTTAATTTCATTATTCGAAATTTAGTCTCGAACTCTTTGAAATTCACCAATCCCGATGGTCAAATTAAAGTTTCCTTTGAGTCTACTGGAAATGGGAATATCCATATTTCGGATAACGGAATAGGAATGAGTAAGGAGAAACTCGCATCTCTTTTTCAACAGGGAATGGGGCCCTCTATCGGTACAGCTGGCGAAAAGGGTTCAGGTATTGGATTATTACTCTGCAAGGAATTTGCCGAAAGCATGGGTGCTCGATTAGAAGTAGAAAGCGAAGAGAATAAGGGCTCAACATTTACGATTGTTCTTGGGTAGGTTTTGGATTTTCGTTTGAATTTTAAATGATTACCCTTATGCCCCGCTCTTAGCTATTAAAAGATATCAAACATCTTTAAATGGTAACCTCGTAAGCACAATTTTTTGCAATGGATATTAAGTCAATTCTCAAAAGGCTGGAAAACCTTGATCTTTGCAACGCTATAAGTGTATAGCTTGTCAATAGGCAATTTCAAAAAGTGCGGTCGCTAAATACTCAAGATAGGATTTCCTGCCTAACCCCCTGCTAAGCCTACTCTAATTTCGTGAGGCATCAAAAGCTTAAAACAAAAAAACTCATACCATAAAAATAAAAAAAGCACCTGAAATTCAGATGCTTTTAAAAGAGCCCCTTGCCGGGATCGAACCAGCGACCTACTGATTACAAGTTAGAAATATACCTATTTTTTCACTATCTATTTTATACCTTAAAATATTGATTTACAGTTTTATATAAGCTTTACTTTATGTTTTTGTTAATGCTATTTTTGTGCAAATATTGACCCTTTTTTGTGCAAATGGTGTGCAAATGGTATCTTTGAGGAAAGCTACTTTGACATGACACGAAAAAAAGACAAAGCCAAAGACCCGGTTTCGGTTAGTTTATACCTTGACACGAGGCGCAAAAAAGATAATGGATTTTATCCGGTGAAAATCCGGGTTTACGATGCCTCCACCAAAAAAGCCCGACTTTATACAACGGATTTCGACCTAAACGAAAAAGATTTCAATAGGATTTTTTTTCCTGAAAAAGGCCAGCGATTCAAAAAAGAAGAAACCGAGATCCGGGAGGATTTGGAAGAGTTGAAAGGCTATTATTCCGAGAAAGTTAAAGCATTAAATTCCTTCACTTTTGAAGCCTTCGAAAAATCTCTTTCGATTACCTCCGGAGAATTACTCAATGCCTTTTATCATTATAAAAGCTATATCCAAGA
>NZ_JAPEIB010000045.1:0-27928 GCF_028823735.1 Algoriphagus sp. NF | reverse complement strand
GTATCTACTATTATTTTTGGATCGATTATGATACTCGTTGTTTCATATTCATTTGGGGAAAAGCAGGGGACAAATTTAAAAAACGAACCAAACAGAAAACAACTTTCCTTTTTCCATGAAGGAACGGCTTACAGCACTAATAACAATTTGAAATTTATTGGTGAGACTTCGGATTATCTTTTTATTTACCATCAGAACGGGTCTCGATCAATGATTTTTTTGAAAAGTGATATTTCCAAATTTACAGTCAGGCTAAAGTAATACCCAACTTTTTCAATTCAAATCAAGGAAGGCGCTGCAAGGGAATTGATAGGGGGTGAAAAAGTAGTCAGATAACCTTATTTCTCAAAACGAGGCCAGCTGAAAAGATGGGTGAAATCAAATGAGTCTGCGCGAAGCTCCGCCGCTTGTGAGAAATGCCGCAGATCGTGTCCTTTTTTATTTTCATTAATCTTGAGCGCAGGTTCGAGCCGTGACTTTCTGTTTTATTATTCCCCCCTACTTCTTCACCCTTCCAGGATTTTCTTCGATAAAGGATTTCCAGCCGGCAGCTCTACCGCGGCTTTGGATTCTTCCTTCGTGAAAGTGATGACAAAGTGCCACAGCCAAGGCATCGGTGGCATCCAGCATTTTGGGGATTTCTTCCAGCTTAAAAAGTGTCTGAAGCATCGCAGCAACCTGCTCTTTGGAGGCATTTCCATTTCCGGTTACCGACTGTTTGACTTTCTTGGGAGAGTATTCGGTGATGGGGATTTCCCGCGCCAAAGCTGCCGCCATAGCCACACCCTGAGCTCGCCCTAGCTTAAGCATGGATTGCACATTGGCTCCGTAGAATGGGGCTTCAAGCGCCACTGAATCGGGCAAAAACTCCTCCAAAATACCGGTGATCCGCTCAAAGATTTTCTTGAGCTTCAATTCATGCGTTCCGTATTTTTTCAGGTGAATCACCCCGTACTGAAGCAGTTTGTACTGCTTGCCCTCCGTGATAATCAAGGCATAGCCCATCACATTGGTGCCGGGGTCGATCCCGAGAATGATTTTTTCCTTTGCGGCTTTTTTAGCTTCTTTACTCACTGCCGCAAGATAGTCCAAAAGATGCTAAGTTTTTATTTGATAGGTGCCTTTGTCTATTGCCTCTTCTTGGTTTACCTGCGGGTCAAATGGATCAGTGAGGCTGCTCAGGACCGCTATTTCGATCAGCCTCAGCTTACAGCCGGCCTTTTGATTCCAGTTCGGAATGAGTCTCCAAACCTGGATCGAATGCTCTGTCTTTTAGGAAAAATCGAGGAGGAATTAGAGGAGATTATTTTCATCGATGATCAAAGTGAGGATGACACTTTTGAAAGGCTTCAAGAACTGATCAAAAACCGAAAGTCCTACAAGCTGATCCGAAGTACAGGCTCAGGTAAAAAGGCTGCACTTCAATCAGGAGTAGCTGCGGCAAATACGGATCTTATACTCACTTCGGATGCAGATTGCCAATGGAGGTCGACTTGGCTGGAGCAAATGAAAGCTCCATTTTCTGATTCTTCCATTCAGCTGGTAGCTGGGCCGGTATTGACCGAGGGGGATGATGGATTTCTAGCTGATTTTCAACTCTTGGATTGGGCGAGTATTTTGCTTTTGACGGGTTTTTCTTTTGTTAAAAAAAAGCCCTTGATGTGCAGTGGAGCTAATTTAGCCTTTCGGAAATCCGCTTTCCTGAAGGTCGGTGGCTATGCAGGAAATGAACATTGGCTATCAGGAGATGATGAGTTTCTGCTAAAAAAAATCCACCAATTTTTTGGAAAAGAAAGCACGCATTACCAGTTCAAAAAAGAAGCTTTGGTTCGTACCCAATCAGAGACTATTTGGCAGGCTTTTTTTAATCAGCGCATCCGCTGGGCGGGAAAATGGCGCGCCCATCAATCCCTCTCGCATTTGCTGGCTTCTGTAACTGTTTTTCTTCTCCAATTAGTTTGGTTGGGATCTATTCTCTTCCTTTTTGAAGGAATTTTGGGATGGGCTTATTTCTTCACAATTTGGGCTTTGAAATATCTGGGAGAGAAATTCTCACTTGGCGGGATTCTTGAATATTACGGCGAAAAGCCCAGCGAAAGTGCCTTTTTATGGACGAGTCTGTTTCATCCGTTCTATTCCCTTCGTATCGGTTTTGGAGCTATTTTTGGAAATTATAGCTGGAAGGGGAGAAGCATCCGAGGAAATGTTAATTTTGAAGTAAATGGAACTGACAGACGAGGAATTTGACTTGCTGGACGAGCTTTATTTCGTCCAATCATTTGATTATTTGTTGGAAGAACTAGGCTGGAGTGACGAAGTGTTGCTTCAGACCCTTCATTCGCTTTTCCAAAAGGGAATGATCAAGTGTCTTGCTTCTCCCGATGATGAGCTTTTTGGAAATGTAGATATTCTAAGCGAAGGCAAAAGCATGCTTTTCCTTGCCACCAAAAAAGGGCTGATGGCCCATAATGCAATTTGATTTTGACAGAAACCAACCAAAAATATCAACGTAAAGAACTGGAGCTCAAATCTCTACTGGAGATCACGCAGGCTATCAATGAAAATCAACCGGAGAGTACCCTTACGGAGATTTTCAAGTTTACTTGCTTGATACACCTCAATATCCGCTCCCTGATACTGTACATGCAGACGGAGAAAGGTTTTGAGAAGAAAATCTCACATGGAGTAAAAGCCAAGGTTCCACCAGTCATTTCCTTGGATCAAATCCACGAAACCAAGTCGGCCGAAAAACTGGAACTTCATCTGGATGAAGGTTTTTCCTTCGAAGAGTTGGAGACCTACCTTCCCGTCTATCATAAGGATAAAATGCTCGCGATTCTTTTCATTAAGCGCAAGCGGCTGGAGGAGGATCTGGATTTGAACTTTACACAGGCCTTGACCAATATTCTGGTGGTAGCTCTGGAAAACAAGCGCTTTGCACGAAAACAACTTCAGCAGGAAGTGCTCAATCGTGAGGTGGCGATTGCCTCGCAGGTGCAGCAGTTACTTTTTCCCAGGAATCTTCCCGAAGAAGGATATTTGCAGGCAAAAGTGACTTATATTCCTCACAGTATGGTGGGGGGAGATTATTACGACTTGATTCGTGTGGCAGACGGTCTTGACTTTTTTTGTATTGCAGATGTGTCGGGAAAAGGGATCGCCGCAGCTTTGCTGATGTCTAATTTTCAGGCATCGCTTCGGACCTTATTGCGAAGTGGAGAGCGCTCGCTTACAACCATAGTCAATCAGTTGAATTTCACCCTTTTTGATAATACCCATGGAGAGCGCTTCATTACCTTTTTTCTTGGGATGTATGATCGCCATTCCCAAACCTTGGACTATGTGAATGCCGGGCATAATCCGCCCATTCTCTGTCATGAGCATGCCGGAGAAATCGAGCTGCTCCATGCGGGAACTACGGTGCTTGGAGCCTTCGAGGAGCTGCCATTTATGGAGGCGGGAAAAAGGAAGCTTGGCGGAGATTTTACGCTACATCTCTACACGGATGGATTGACCGAGGCCATGGATCAGAGCGAAGAGGAGTTTGGGGAGGATCGTTTGAAAGACTTTGTCTCCGGGCATCTTTGTATGGACCCCAAGGATTTTCATGAGTCATTTCTTGCCCGCTTTGAAAAATTCCGAGAAAAAGAAGCTTTGCGGGATGATCTGACATTATTCAGTCTTCGCTTTAAAAATGGTCATTCATAAGGTTCCATCCACGATACAGGCAGTTTTTCCAAAAAGGGAATGGAAAATTCCAACTGAGGGGAAAACAGTTTTTCTGACCTTCGATGATGGACCTGTACCGGGAGCGACGGATTTTGTGCTGAATGAGCTGGCAAAGCGAAATCAACAGGCGACTTTTTTTGTGGTGGGAGATAATGTACGCAAGCATGCAAATCTGGCAAAAGCAATCATCCAAAGTGCACATCAAATCGGCAATCACACCTATCATCATCTAAAAGGTTGGAAGACTGATTTGGAGGCCTATCTGCAGGATGTCGAGCTTTGTGATCAGATTTTGGAGGAAAAGCTGGGACTCCAAACCAAGCTCTTTCGGCCTCCTTACGGTCAATTGCGACCCAGCCAAGCTAAAGAACTCCTTAAGACCCGAAGAGTCATCATGTGGGATGTGCTTTCTGGAGATTATGATTTCGATTTGAATGATGAACAGGTGATCAAAGGAAGCACCGAAAAAATGGACTCAGGCTCGATTGTGGTTTTTCATGATCAGGAGAAAACCCAAGAGCGCTTGACTCGAATACTTCCAACATTTTTGGATTATCTGGTTGATAGGGGTTGGAAGACCGAACTGCTTTGATAGCCCTCGCTTGGATATTGGCCTTTCTTTCGATTAGCCCTTTTCTGATTGGGCTTTGGCATTTGAAATTTCACTGGAAAAGCTTCCCTATCAAGGTTTCTGATCAATTTCCGAAAGTCAGTATTCTGGTAGCCGCACGTAATGAGGAGAAGGATCTCCCGAGATTACTAGCCTCTTTGGATCATTTGAGCTATCCTGTGGAAAAGCTGGAGTTTCTTCTGGCCAATGACCAAAGTGAGGATCGTACTCTGGAAATACTTCATCAATGGGCCAAGGGAAAAGAAAATGTAAAAATCATCAGCACAGCAAAGCCGGAGCAAGGCAGCAATGGAAAGGCGAAAGCTTTGGCGGAGCTGGGGAGGCTTTGTCAGGGAGAATTCCTGTTTTTTACCGATGCCGACTGTGAAGTTCCTCGCGATTGGATTCAGAGTCTATTAGCTGCCTACACAGGCAAAACGGGGATGGTTTTGGGCATCACCCAAGTCGCTGGAAGAAGTCTTTTAGGCAGATTTCAGGAGCTGGACTGGTGGATGACCTTGGGTTTTGTCAAGGTTGCTACAGATTGGGGGATTCCCACGACGGGTTTGGGCAACAATATGAGTATTTCCCGGGAGGCTTATTTGGCTTCGGGAGGTTTTGAAGCCGCAAGTAAAAGCTTGACAGAGGATTTGGAGATTTCCAGAAAAATCAGGCAGGCAGGATTTGCCATTTCCCATCAAGTATGTGACAAGTCACTCGCACGAACCAAGGCTGAAGTAAGCCTATTTCAGCTTCTCAAACAGCGAAAACGCTGGATGAGTGGCGTGGTGACTTTACCCTGGTATTGGCAATTGGCTTTAGGTTTGCAGTTTGCCTATTTTCCCCTGATTTTCATTCTAATCCTTTCTAATGGCTTGTTTGGTGGGCTCTTTCTAGTGCTCAAAGCTCTTCTGCTGGCTATCTTTATTCAGTATTTCGCATCCAAAACCGGTCAAAGGCTAAAGATTCATTTATTATTTCTATTTGATTTTTACTTCCTACCGCTTACCCTCCTGAGTATTCTTTATTACTTTTGGCCTTCTTCTACCGAGTGGAAATCCCGAACCTACCGATGAGACTGATTGATACACACGCCCATATTTATTCTCCCAAATTTGAATCTGACCGGAAAGCGGTCATGGACGCTATCCAAGAGGCAGGGGTGGAGAGGATTTACATGCCGAATGTGGATGTGGAGACCATCGATCAGATGTTTCAAATGGAGAAGGATTACCCAGGCCGCTGCATTCCCATGATGGGCTTGCATCCCTGTGATGTGAAGGAGGATTTTGAGGCGCAGCTTCAGGTGATGAAAGAATGGCTGTGGAAACGCCCATTCGCGGCAGTAGGGGAGATAGGTTTGGATTTGTATTGGGACAAAAGCTTCTTTGAGCAGCAAAAAATTGCTTTGCGCGAGCAAATATCCTGGGCCTTGGAACTCGATCTTCCTATCGTGCTTCACTGCAGGGAATCCATGGATGAGACTATAGAGATCATTCGGGAGATGCAGAATGGAAAACTCAGAGGAATCTTTCATTGCTTTACCGGCAACTTGACTCAGGCCATGCAGATTATTGAGCTGGACTTTTTGCTGGGGATCGGTGGAGTAGTCACTTACAAGAATGGAGGCTTGGATCAGGTTTTACCGCATCTGAGCATAGAAAATCTGGTTTTAGAAACAGACGCACCTTATTTGGCACCGGTACCTTTCCGGGGAAAGCGAAATACCCCCGCTTATTTGCCTTATATTGCTGAGCGAGTAGGAGATTTGATGCAAATGAGCGCTAATGAGGTCGCTGAGGCTACTAGTTCAAACGCCTTAAATTTGTTTGAGAAATTTGAAAATGAATTATAAAATAGTTCGCCTGAATACCCGGGCCAAGACCAGTAAGACTTCCTCGGTCTTGATCATCTACACCGGAGGTACTTTGGGCATGGCCTACGATGAGAGTGGGGCATTGGTACCCTTTAATTTTGGGCAGATTCTGGAGAAGATCCCGATTATTAATAACCTGGATGTAGCTATCACCGTGATTTCTTTTCCTTCACCGATTGATTCCTCCAATGTTTCTGTTTTGCATTGGAAGGATATGGCCTACATCATTTACGAGAATTACGACAGCTACGATGGTTTTGTGGTGCTGCACGGTACGGATACCATGGCCTACTCTGCATCTATGCTTAGCTACATGTTGAAAGGGCTCAATAAGCCGGTGATTTTTACGGGTGCACAATTGCCCATCTCAGCGCTTCGCTCGGATGCCCGTGAAAACCTGATGAGTAGCTTGGAGATCGCGACAGCCAAGATCGATGATAAGCCTATCGTTCCGGAGGTTTGTATCTTTTTCAATCACCTACTTCTTCGGGGCAACCGGTCCAAAAAGGTGCAGAGCGTTCATTTTGATGCTTTTGAGTCTGAAAACTATTCGCCCTTAGCTGAGTCAGGAATTGTGATTGATTATCAATTGGCGGCTATTCGTCCCTATGAACCCAGCAAAAAGCTCAAATTGCTCAATGAGCTGGACAATCGGGTGATGGTACTTAAGCTTTTCCCGGGGATTACAGACAAAATCATGGATGCCTGCTTTGCCATCCCGGATTTGCGCGGGGTGGTTCTTGAGACCTATGGATCGGGGAATAGTCCCAGTGAATCTTGGTTTATGAAGTCACTCGAGCGGGCCATTGCCAAAGGCTTGATCATTCTCAATGTATCCCAATGCAATGGTGGACGGGTGATTCAGGGACGCTATGAAACCTCCCGAGAGCTTTTAAATGTGGGTGTGGTTAGTGGTGCGGATATGACTACCGAAGCGGCAGTGACCAAGTTGATGTTCCTTTTGGGGCAGTCAAAAGATCGGGAAGAAATCCGGCGAAAACTGACCATTCCGATAGCGGGGGAGATGACGACCTGAGAAAGCTTGGGTATTTTCGCGGGAAATTTGGAAAGGGGTCGAATAATTTTTTTCTTTGCACTCCGATTCTGAAGGGGAGTCGGGAAAAATACATACAGAGAGGTGTCCGAGTGGTTGAAGGAGCACGCCTGGAAAGCGTGTATACCCCTAAAGGGTATCGAGGGTTCGAATCCCTTCCTCTCTGCAAAACAAGCCTTTCCGCGATGCGGAAGGGCTTTTTGTTTTTTAGCTTTCCCAATCTCAACCGATATTTAATTATGCCGAGTAGAGGAATCGTAGAATGGATACTAGGACTAGAGAGAAATCAATTCACCATTGCGTATTTCTGTTCTCCCAAACAGATCAAATTCACCCCTGAATTGAACATATCATTGCAGGGAAATGAAATCGCGATAATTTGACCATTTGCTTCCTGGCGCAGATTTCCCACCTGTGGTCCCGGATTATAATCTTCCAACAATACAAGTTCTTCTAAAGGAACATAAAACTCCTCACTCTCAAATTCCATTTGGTAAATGGACTCTACATCAACACGGTATTCCTCTCCTCTGACGGAGTAGCTTCCTTCGGAATAGCTATACCATCCTAAATCGGCTCCGTCTGGCGCAATCCGAACCAAACCCTGCCTAGTAATCGTGCCATTGGATGAAAAATTAAGCTGATCAATGTACCAAAGGCCTCTATCGGTATTTTCATAAGCCAACTCATAGGTTCCGTTCAGGTAACTCACCGGAAGTTCATCCTTGTCCTCGGAGCAGGAAATAAGCAAAAGTAGAATCGGTATTAAAAAGACTGTTAATTTTTTCATAGGAGTAAAATTATGAGTGGAGCAGCTGAGACTTTAGGTAATACGTAAAAGCCATAGAATGTGATACAATTCACCGTCACTACCTCAAAAAAATGTTTCTCGATTTGGCTTTAATCCCCATAATCAATCTCCGTATATCCTTCCTCCTCTATACGCTTTTTCTTTTCATCCATCAAATCCATGGTCACATTGACCTCAAAGGAAATCAGAATGATCAGTGATGTGATATACAACCAAAGCAACAGGGCAATCAGCGTTCCGATGGACCCATAAAGCTTATTGTAGCTGGCAAAATTATTCAGATAAAAAGTGAATCCGTAGAAGGATAGGGTGATTAAGAGTCCTGCGATATTTGCTCCGATGGAGAAAAAATGCCACTTGTCATGAACAGCAGGCGCAAATCTGAAAATGAATGCTGATGAGAAATAAAATACCGCCAGTAAAACCAAGAATTTGAGTGCATTAAACAGGAAAATCAAAAACTCTGAATTGAAAAGCTGAAGGTTTTCGATTCGTTGGATAGCAATACTCCCAAAAATCATGGTTGTACTGGCTATGATTATGGTCAAAACTAAGATAAATACGATCAGTACAGATATGCCCCTACTTTTGAAAAAGCCTCTGTTCTCATTTGTCTGATAAACTGAGTTGAATGAGTTCATCATGGAGATCACTCCTTGACTAGAGGCAAAAAGCGCAAAGAAAAATCCGAAGGAAAGTAAGCTTTGGCGGGGCCTGGATACGATATCAGTGATGGTTCCTTCCATCTCTTCAAAAATATCCCCGGGTACAATTTCTGTAATAAACCCCAGAATATTTTCAGTAGTCACCAAAGGAAAAAAATTCTGGAGATAGGGAATCAAATTGAGTAAAAACAAGAGCAAAGGGAACAAGGCGACAAAGAAACTAAAGGCCATGGAGCCAGCCCGCTCGGTGATATCATCCTTTTGCAGCTGATCGATAAAAAGCTTGCCGGTATCGTAGAGATTTTTGTCCGGATTGCCAAAGTGCACCTTGCGCAGCCGCAGGAGTTGTTCCTGAGTGAATTTTTCTACTTGCTTGATTCGCTTGTTGACCACAATTGGACTTTACTTAAAAGTAAGGTTTCAATAAATCTAATAAATTCTTTGGGGGTCTGGTAGGTTGATGATTCTCTTTTTTCAAAAAAGCCA
Organism: Algoriphagus sp. NF; assembly: GCF_028823735.1. Taxonomy (NCBI): domain Bacteria; kingdom Pseudomonadati; phylum Bacteroidota; class Cytophagia; order Cytophagales; family Cyclobacteriaceae; genus Algoriphagus; species Algoriphagus sp. NF. Next base: position 18,697 of record NZ_JAPEIB010000045.1, on the reverse strand, counting down.
GAACTGTCCAGCCTTCTGTGATAAGCTCTCCTTGCTCATTGAGCACTTCATATTCAAAGCGGATTCTTACCCCCGGCATGCTTGGAATTTTTGTGCGGATAGTCAGCTTTTCATCGTATTTGCCTGGTTTGATATATCGGAAGTGACTTTCCAAAACCGGCATCATGACCCCTTCCTCCTCCATTTTCCGATAGGAAAATCCGATCTGTCGCATGGCTTCCACTCGCCCCACTTCGAAATACATGGCGTAATTGCCATAGTACACGTAGCTCATTTGATCAGTTTCGGCGTATCGAACTCGGATTTGCGTATCAGCTTGGTACATATTAAAATATTTTTGCCCGATTCAAAGCCGCCTGATAGCGTCTCGCATTGGCATTATGCTGGGACAAGTTAGTAGCAAAGACGTGATAGCCGGAAAAATCTTCTTTTGCACAGAAATACAGGTAGTTATGATCTTCAGCGTTTAGCACGGCGTCCAGAGCTGAAATATCCGGAAGATTAATAGGGCCGGGAGGCAAACCTGCATATTTGTAGGTGTTGTATGGGCTGTCAGTTTCCTTGTGAACATTCAGCACGCGTTTGATGGAAAAATCTCCCAAGGCAAATACCAGAGTAGGATCCGCTTGTAAAGGCATGCCAAGTCGAAGGCGATTAAGATAAACGCCTGCTATACGGTCTCTTTCGTCATTTTTTTGGCTTTCTGCCTGGACGATGCTCGCTAGCGTACTGACTTCTTTTTGGGAAAGCCCTAAAGCCTTAGCCTTTTCCTTCCGAGATTCCGTCCAGAAATTTTCATACTCCCGATACATCCGATCAAAAAGAGCCTCTGCGCTTGTATTCCACCATACTTCATAGGTATTGGGGATAAACATGCTCATGATCGTCTCCTCGTCAAAATCAAACTTACGGATGTAAACCGAGTCCTGTAGCAAGCCGAGAAATTGATCGGATTCGATTTCGAGGTTACTAGTTATTTTTTCTGCCAAATCTTCCTTGGTCCTTACATTATTGAAGGTGATGCGAATGGGAGTCTGATCACCCGATCGAAGCAGCCTGACCAATTGCAGGTTGGTCATTCGGGGCTTGATACTGTAAAGTCCCGGCTTCACCAGCTCCTGATAGTCCAAGACCTTTGCGACAAAACCAAAGCTGACTGCATCATTGATGATTTTTTGATCATAAAGCTGATTGGCCACATACTGGTAGTTGGCATTGCTGGGAATGCGAAATGCAATCGGCTGATCATTGTCACTTTCGACCAATATATTTGGGCTGAAAAAGACCTGATAGAAATAAAAGGTCATCGAAATTCCCAACACTGAAAAGGTGATGATCAGGATGAGCAGTAATTTTTTCTTCTTATCGGCTAGCATGACAGCAAAAATATGAAAACACTTTATTTATCTCTCTGCTAACAGCCCCCGCTTGAGAAAAGTTGTCGGCACGCTTTTCAGAAAATTCCAAAAAGGTATGGATAGACTAGCTTTCTCCATGATATTTGGATCTCCATAAAAAACTAAATTCAAAACCCATGACCATTCCCGTTGCCTGTGCAGTCATCTTGAATGACCAAAAGGTTCTATCGGTCCGCAGGTCCAAGGATATGCCTTTAGCGGGCTATTGGGAATTTCCGGGAGGGAAAGTGGAGGAGGGCGAAAGTGCAGAAAGTTGCATAGTTCGGGAAATTGAGGAAGAATTGGGGGTTCAGGTTCGAATCCTATCCTCTTTTCCGAATCATCCCCATGCGATGACTTCCGAGAAATCCATTCAGCTCATTCCCTTTTTGGTTAGAGTGGAGGCAGGGAAAATCACGCTTTATGAGCATGATCAGCTTTCTTGGCTGGGCCAAAGTGAACTTTTTGAAGTAAATTGGGCACCTGCAGATATCCCGATTGTGAAGTATTTGGAGGAAAATTGGGATGATTTACTAGTTCAATTTTCTAAGTGAGTTGGGCAGCTTAAGCATTGATTGACCAAAAAGGCCTAAAAACTATGTCAGCCGAATTTATTAAACTTTACGAAGAGAATCCCGATCCTAAGCGGATACGCCATATTGTGGATATTTTACGGGATGGGGGAGTGGTCATCTATCCCACAGATACTGTCTACGGGATCGGCTGTGATATCACTAATCAACGGGCAGTCGAGCGGATTGCCAAAATCAAGGGAATCAATCCCAAAAAGCATAATTTCTCCTTTATTTGTGCCGACTTAAGTGATATTGCCCAGTACACGCGAGTCATTCACAAGCCGGTGTTTAAAATGATGAAAAAAGCTTTCCCCGGGCCTTTTACTTTTATTTTGGAAGCCAGTTCACAGGTGCCCAAGATCATGCAAATGAACAAGAAGACCGTGGGGATCCGGGTTCCGAATCATAATGTACCCCGAATGCTGGTGCAGGAATTGGGGCAGCCTATACTCACTACATCGATCCATGATGAAGATGAGGTGATCGAATATAGCACAGACCCAGAATTGATTTTTGAAAAATATCAGCATCAGGTGGATGTGGTTATTGATGGAGGATATGGTCAGAATGTGGGTTCTACCATATTGGACTGTACCGGTGAGGAGGTAGAAGTAATCCGGGAAGGTTTGGGTTTGGTGGAGGAGATTCTTTGATGAAGACTGTCTTTGCAGATTTGCCTTACTTCCCCAATCTGGAGTATTTCTGTGCGATTTTGGACTCGGATAAGCTCGTTTTAGATCCTCAGTCAATTTATCAGCGCAAGTCCTTTTTCAACCGCACCCAAATCCGACTGGCCAATAAAGTGGAGACGCTTTCAGTTCCGATCGTTGGGCGAAGACCTCGGATTCCGCTCGGGGAGATCGAGATTGACTATCGCCAAAAATGGCAAAAAGTACACCTTCGTGGGATTCAAAGTGCCTATGGAAAGACTCCGTTTTTCGAATTTATTTTCCCCTATTTCGAAGCGCTTTTTGAGCAGGAATACAAGCTTCTTTGGGATATGAACCTTCAGGTGCTGACAATCTGTCTGAAAATCATGCAATGGCCTGTCAATTTGGAAATTGCTTCGGAGTCAGCCGATAAGCAGGGATTTACTGACATAAGAGGGCTTCTGATGCCGGGATCGCATTTTTCGCAGCGGGATATTTACCAGCCGGTGGCCTATGTTCAGAATTTTGGCTTAGACTTTGAACCCAACCTGTCGATCTTGGATTTGTTATTCGCTGAAGGACCTCAAGCCAAATCGATCTTGCAGGCATCTTCAAAAAAACATTGAACATTCGTTAAATTGATTGTGTTTTTAAAACAAATTCGGTAACATACGTACAGTTTAACTATCTATTCAGAAAGGAAATAAATGGAAGCAAAATTTTCGAACAGAGTCAAGGAGGTAATTTCCCTTAGTCGAGAGGAAGCGCTCCGCTTGGGGCACGACTATATCGGCACGGAGCACCTTCTGTTGGGTATGATTCGTGAAGGAGAAGGGGTAGCTGTTTCCATTCTTAAGAAACTTGGAGTTCCAATGGACGAACTTCGGGCTTCTATTGAGCGGGCAGTTCGTGGTACTGCCAACCACAATGTAAAAAATATGGCCAATATTCCGCTGACTCGTCAGTCGGAAAAGGTGTTGAAAATCACTTATTTGGAGGCGAAAATTTTCAAAAGTCAATTGATCGGAACAGAGCATCTGCTTCTATCCATCTTGCGTGACGAAGAAAATATTGCCACTCAGATTCTCAATAAATTTGATGTAAACTATGACTCGGTGAAAGAAATGCTGGAAATGCAATCTGATTCGGGTGCTAGTCCGAGAGCAAGAGCTGAAGCGGATGACGCGGATGATGATGGCTCCAAACTATTCGGTTCACCAGGAGGAGGTTCAGGTACTTCCAAGTCAGGTTCTGAAAAGTCCAGAACTCCGGTTTTGGATAACTTCGGAAGAGACCTGACCAAGATGGCTGAAGACGACAAATTGGATCCAATCATTGGTCGGGAAAAAGAAATTGAGCGAGTGGCTCAGATACTTTCACGAAGAAAGAAAAACAACCCCATCCTTATTGGAGAACCAGGTGTCGGTAAAACTGCCATCGCCGAAGGTTTGGCACTTCGAATCGTACAGAAAAAAGTGTCTCGTGTCCTGTTTAACAAGCGCGTAGTTACTTTGGATCTAGCATCTTTGGTTGCAGGGACCAAATATCGAGGGCAGTTTGAGGAGCGAATGAAGGCTGTAATGAATGAGTTGGAGAAATCTCCAAATGTCATTCTTTTCATAGATGAGCTGCACACCATTGTCGGTGCGGGTGGTGCTTCAGGATCATTGGACGCTTCGAATATGTTTAAGCCAGCTTTAGCCCGAGGAGAAATCCAATGTATCGGTGCTACCACTTTGGACGAGTACAGACAGTACATCGAAAAAGATGGCGCTTTGGCCAGAAGATTCCAGATGGTCATGGTGGATGCTACATCCCCTGAGGAAACCATTCAGATTCTCAATAATATCAAGGATAAGTACGAGGATCACCATAATGTAAACTATACCGAAGCGGCTATTGACGCTTGCGTCAAGCTATCGGATCGATACATCTCGGATAGATTTCTCCCTGATAAGGCAATTGACATTTTGGACGAAGCGGGAGCGAGAGTCCATATCAATAATATTCACGTCCCGGAAGATATTCTCAAGCTAGAAGCTGAGGTAGAGGAAATCAAAACCGAGAAAAACCGGGTTGTAAAATCTCAGAAGTATGAGGAAGCTGCACAGCTTCGCGATAAGGAGAAAAAACTTCTTGAGCAGCTAGAGCAAGCCAAAAACCGCTGGGAAGAAGAGAGCAAAACGAAGCGTTTCACAGTCGATGAAGAAAATGTCGCAGAAGTAATCGCTATGATGACTGGCATTCCTACCAAGCGAATTGCACAGAATGAAGGAGCAAAACTCCTGAATATGAATGAGGAGCTTTCTGGAAAAGTGATTGGTCAGGAAGAAGCGATTAAAAAGTTAACCAAGGCAATTCAGCGAACAAGAGTTGGACTGAAGGATCCTAAAAAGCCTATCGGATCATTTATTTTCCTAGGACCAACTGGTGTCGGTAAGACAGAGCTTGCTAAAATGCTGGCCACTTACCTATTCGATAAAGAGGATTCCTTGATCCGAATTGATATGTCTGAGTATATGGAGAAATTCTCCGTCTCTAGACTTGTCGGAGCGCCTCCGGGATATGTTGGTTACGAAGAAGGTGGACAGTTGACCGAGAAAGTCAGAAGGAAGCCATACTCAGTAGTCCTATTGGACGAGATTGAAAAAGCTCACCCAGATGTGTTCAATATTCTTCTTCAGGTATTGGATGATGGAATATTGACCGATGGACTTGGTAGAAGAGTTGACTTCCGAAATACCATCATCATCATGACTTCAAATATTGGAGTTCGTGACCTGAAAGACTTCGGTGCGGGAATCGGTTTTGCAAGTAAGGCTAAGCAGGACAATATGGACGACATCATGAAGTCCACCATTCAGTCTGCTTTGAAAAAGGCCTTCAGCCCTGAATTCCTCAATCGTTTGGATGATGTCGTGGTATTTAACTCACTCACCAAAGAGCATATCTTCAAAATCATCGATATCTCATTGGCCAAGCTTTTCCACAGAATTACGGACTTGGGCTATAAGATTGAATTGACTGACAAGGCCAAGGATTTCTTATCAGAAAAAGGCTACGATCAGCAATATGGTGCAAGACCGCTCAATCGAGCGATTCAAAAGTACCTAGAAGATGCTGTTGCCGAGGAAATCCTCAAAGGTGATCTTTCTGAAGGTGATGTAATCACTGCCGATCATGATGGAAAAGCTTCCGAGCTTACCATCACGGTCAAAAAGAAGAAAGAGAAAGCTGAAGAATAAGAATTAAGTATTCAGATAAATTTAAAATCCCGAGATCAGAAGTCTCGGGATTTTTTTTGACTATCTCGAAAAGAATAATCGGGTAACGAATATCCCCTGTCCATCATCTGCACCGGCATCACTTTCTACTCCCGAGGTGACATACGTTAAGTTCCAACCTTCCATCAGCATGCTGTTAATTTTTGATGCGATTACCGCATCATTCGAAGCGATATTTTGGAAGTTGATTCCGGTGGCACTGAAGAAGTTCAAAAGTTTGGTTTCTTCGAGTTCATCTACCTTGATCTTGCCTCGCTCAATTTCGTTTTGATTGCTTTTCTTTCCGTCAGTTCTTTCGGTAGTGAAGTTGGAGGCATCTACCTGGGTCTGACTGTCGATGATTCGTGAGCGGCCTAATCCCATGGGTACGATGGACTCGACTACCGTGACTACTTTAAACTCTGTTGGTTTTTGACCGGTGTTGCTCATCTGCTGAGCATAGGTGGCCTGAAATACAAGGGCCAAAAAGAGTGCTGAAAGGATTTTGATTTTCTTCATTTTACCTGATGATTAGAATATTCTCCTAATCAACGCAATTTTTTACTTTATGAGTGATTATTTTAAAGAGATAAAATGAAAAATAATAAGGCCACCCCAAGCACCAAGGTCATCACTTTCGCTTTTTCCATGTCTTCTTTTTTCACTTTCCTTTTTCTCATCACCATGATGGCTAGGCTCAATCCGAAAAATTGAAGAAGCATCGCAACTCCATTTAAAGGGCCCATCGGAGCCTCTACCAATTGAAATTGTGTATTGAAAATCGACAAGGTCGCTAAGATTATTCCTACGATACCGAATAAAAATGATCGTTGTAGTAGTACGCCTTCCGGCAGGTCAGTCCATTTCATGATAGTTACTTGGATTTTTGTGAAGATAAGGAATCTTCTGAGCTGTGTGGAGTTCTATTTTTGGGTCAACTCCTTTTTTCTTTTGGAGAAATAGTGTTCAATTTCATCCAGGCTTAGGGCATTCAGGGTCATTTCTTTAGTTAGTCCTCCTTTTCGTCCAACTAAGACCCCGTACTTCATATCCCCGTAGCCATCCATTTCATGTGCGTCGGGATTGATGGATAGCATCACCCCTTGGTCCATGGCATAGCGCACCCATCTCCAGTCCAAGTCCAAACGCCAAGGATTGGCATTGATTTCTATCGCTACCTGATGCTTTGCACAGGCATCGATGATAGTTTTGTGATCGATAGGATATCCTTCCCGTCTGAGAAGTAATCTTCCAGTGGGATGTCCAAGGATGGTGGTGTAAGGATTTTCAATTGCAGCAAGTAGTCGACTTGTAGCACGCTTGATGTCCATGTTTAGGATAGAATGGATGGACGATACAATGAAGTCGAAACTTCCCAAGACCTCATCAGGATAGTCCAGACTCCCATCCCCGAGGATATCCGATTCAATCCCTTTGAAGATTTTGAAAGGTGCCAATTCCTTATTCAACTGGTCTATTTCTTCTTGCTGTTTTTGGACCTTTTCGATCTCTAGGCCCCCTGCGTAGCTAGCTGTACGTGAGTGGTCAGAAATTCCCAAATATTCATAGCCCAACTCCTTACAATATTCTGCCATCTGTCTCAGACTATGCTTCCCGTCGCTGTAAGTCGAGTGATTGTGAAGAATTCCTTTTAGGTCTTTTTCTTCCAATAGATCAGGAAGCTTTTCTTCCAAAGCCAGCTGAACTTCTCCGTAGCCTTCCCGCATTTCTACAGGGATGTACTGAAGTTTGTGTTGGGAGAAAAATTCCGAATCGTTTTTGAATCCATTCGCCCTCAGCGCATCTCCAATTGATAGATTTTCAGAGATTTTGCTTTGAAGATGAAGTGGACTGGCACAAAGTGCATACTGCTTCACCGGGAAATCATTCAGACTGCAAAGGTGAATGGTGAATTTCAAATCCACAGCTTGCACCTTTCCTCTAATCGAAAAGGGCCCCGACTGGGACGCGTCCATTTCAAAATCCTCCAGATCCTCAAATTTCTTTTTGATAGACGAAATGTTCCCTGCGCCAATCAGCCATTCTGCCTGAGAAATGATCTCCATTTTGCGGGCATATTCTCCAACCAAGGTGACTTTAGACTCCTTTAGCTCATTTTCAAGTTTTTCTGTAAGATTCTCCAATACCTCCTCAATATCTGCATAAAGCCATTTTCCGGCATTGGAGGCTTTGAATTCCAGGTTTTGAATAATTGTATCTTGAGTTTTTTCACCGAAACCTTTGATCTTGGCTACCTTTCCACTTTGACAGGCTTCCATCAATTCATGAGTGGAGGTGATTCCCAATTCTTCCCAAAGTGTTTTCACTTTTTTGGGTCCCAATCCCTTGATTTGAAGGATTTCCAGGATTCCCTGCGGAGTTTTTTCCAGCAGCTGATCTAGCTGGGGGAAACTTTCACTTTCCTTCAGACTTTTGATAGCTTCGAGAATGCTCTTTCCTACTCCGGGTACTTTGGACAATTCATCCTCACTCAGCTCCATAATATCCGCATCGCCTCGCTCCAGCGAATTGAGAGCGGACTGGTAGCTACGGATTTTGAAAGTGTTTTCATCATGCAGCTCCATGAGCTGAATAGTAAGCTTGAGTTTTTTGAGGATGGTCTTGTGGTCCAAAACGAATAAAATTTGGTTGCAGAATGATGACAAATGTCTTCATTATTTGTTTTAAAATAAAGTCTGATCATTTATCTTATAAGAGCCGTTAATTAATTCGACGGAGTTTCTTTCTGAAATAAAATATTAGAAAATTGAGCTATGAATTATTGGATGGTCAAAAGTGAACCCAATTCCTACTCTTGGGATGATTTTGAAAAGCAGCAAGAGGATATTTGGGATGGTGTTCGTAATTATCAAGCGAGGAATTATCTCCGTGAAATGGGGCAGGGAGACTTGGTTTTATTTTATCACTCTGGAAAAGAAAAGGCGGTGGTTGGAATTGCTAAGGTCAGTTCATCCCCATTACCTGACCCAAAAGATGAGGCTTGGACGGCGATTATGCTCTCTGTGCATCAAAAGCTTACAAATCCCGTAAGCTTAGCTCAGATAAAGGCTGAGGACCGCCTGGCAGATTTACCCATGCTAAAGCAGTCTAGACTTTCGGTCTTACCGGTGGGTAAAGATGAGTTTGAATTAATCCTAAAAATGGCCCAATGAGATTTATTCTGGTTTTTTTGATTTCCTTTTTCATGACCTTACCGGGATTCAGTCAGGTGGAATTTGTTTCTAGGTTTGAAGTCGAATCCGAGTATTTTGATCCGCTCTTTGAGATGGTTAGGACAGAGGATGGCATGATAGCATTCCGTACCATTGCGAAGCGAGCATTTTCTGGCGAACGGGTTTTTCAATACATGCTTTTGGATCGGGAATTGAATACCGAATTAGGATTGATTGAGCTTCCCGTTCAGCCGGGTTATGACATGATTGGCTATGACCTTGATGGAGCTTTTCTATACATTTTGTTTCAAAAGGGGACCGGAATTACCGGTGATAAATATGTACGCAAGATCGATTTAGTAAGTCAGCAGGGATTCGACTATGATCTGGATAATTTGCTTGACCTGGAGTTAAGAGAGTTTTTGGTTCAGAATGATCGGGCGATTTTTATGGGTGTAGCGAATTTGCGACCGGCAGTACAGGTTTACAGCCTCATGGACAAAAGTGTGCATACGGTACAGGGGGTATATGGAAATGACACCCAAATCCTACAAATCCGAAAAATGCCTGAGGTGGAAGCTTTTGAGGTGGTCATTAGCCGAGAGGGACCCTATCGCAGTACAGAGGTGATTTTGAATACCTATGATTTGCTCGGGAATCTTCTCCGGGAAGTCAAGGTGGATAAATTTGGAGAGGAAAGTCAGGAAATAATCGAGGCAGTAGTGGTGGAGGATGGGCCATACCGAAAGGAAATGTATGGTTCATTTGGCTTGGCAAGAAGGGACTCCTACTTGGGTATGTACCGATTGGATATCAATGAGTTTGGAGAGTATGAGACTCGGCTTTATACCTTGGAAGATTTTCCTAATTTCTTCAATTATTTGGATGAAAAAGCTAAATCGAGAAAGGATGCTGATGTACTGAAGCAGGTGGATAGAGATAAAATTCCGAGTATCCGCAATGTTTATACGATTCGGGACGTGCGAAAAGGTCAGGATGGGACCTACCTGTTTTTTGATCATTACAACATTATTAATTCTCGAGGAGCACCGCTTTCTGCGCCGAACTCCTACCGAAGTAATGATTGGAGTCGAATGACAAACAGTTCGGACTTTTTAGATCCAATTTATGTCAGATCCTTGGGACGGGGCAGACAGGCTGTTTATTCAGAGTTAAGTTACATCTCGGCTCATTTTGTCAAGCTAGGCGAGGATGGAAGAGTAATCTGGGACAACTCTGCTACTTATGATGATCTCTTGACAGACTATATCCTTCCCTTTGGTGAGATTGCTGTGGTCGATAATGAATTCTACCATGCCTATGTAAGAGACGACAAGATTAGGCTTTCTTATTTCAAGGATGGAGAAAAGATCTTCGATAATCTGGATTTTGAATTAGAACTTCTCAACGAAAATGAGCGAATAGCAGAGACCAATATGGAGAGCCTTCAGCTTGTCCATTGGTATGATCGTTATTTTTTACTTACCGGAACTCAACGAATCCGATTTCAGCGAGAAAATGGACAAGCAAGTAGCAAAGAGGTATTTTTCTTTTCAAAAGTACTCGTAGCAGGGGATCTCTTCGAACCGGAGGATCCTCGGTAGTCATTTTTCTTTTTATATTTACGGCAAATCCAACCCATGCAAAAAAGGCTAGTTTTAAATCAGCAGCAGATTCAGATTATCCTCAAACGATTCTGCCATCAGCTGATCGAAAATCACGACAATTTTGAAAATACTGTGCTATTGGGGCTTCAGCCAAGAGGAATAGTACTTCTTGATCGCATAGTCAAAGAACTCGAGATCGTCTCAGGCGAAAAAGTGCCCGCCGGATATTTGGATGCAACTTTTCACCGCGATGATTTTCGCAGGAGAGATTTTCCTCTAAAAGCAAATGAAACAAAAATCAATTTTTTGGTCGAAGGAAAGAAAGTGATTCTCGTAGATGATGTACTCTACAAAGGTCGATCCGTACGGGCCGCGATGGATGCGATGATTGCCTTTGGTCGTCCTCAAAAAGTGGAATTGATGGTCTTGGTTGACCGTAAACTAACGCGCGACTATCCCATCATGCCGGATTATTTTGGGATAAGAGTGAATACCTTGGATTCTCAATATGTAGTCGTAGAATGGGCCTCCCAAGGGCAGCCTGAAGATGCAGTTTGGATCACCGAAAAAGAAAAGAAATAACCTATGTCTCAGCTCAGCACCCGCCATCTTCTTGGAATCAAAAACCTCACTGAAGAGGATGTTAATCTGATTCTAGATACTGCGGAAAACTTCAAAGAGGTGATCAACCGGCCGATCAAAAAAGTGCCATCTCTTCGAGACATTACTATTGCCAATATCTTTTTTGAAAACTCAACCCGGACACGACTTTCCTTTGAGTTAGCCGAAAAAAGACTGTCTGCCGACGTGGTCAATTTCTCTTCCAGTAACAGCTCTGTCAAAAAAGGAGAAACACTGGTAGATACTGTCAACAATATTCTTTCCATGAAAGTGGACATGGTGGTGATGAGACATAGCAGCCCGGGTGCACCTCATTTTCTTTCTAAAAATATCAGTGCCAATATTGTCAATGCAGGAGATGGGACGCACGAGCACCCTACGCAAGCCCTTTTGGATGCATTTTCGATGAGAGAAAAGCTAGGCGATCTTCAAGGAAAGAAAATCGCAATCATTGGCGATATATTACACTCAAGAGTAGCACTCTCAAATATCTTTTGCCTGCAAAAGCTCGGCGCCGAAGTCATGGTCTGTGGACCGATTACGCTTTTGCCAAAGCATATTGAAAGCTTGGGAGTAAAAGTGGAATTGGATGTTCGGAAAGCCTTGGCTTGGTGTGACGTGGCGAATGTGCTCCGGATTCAATTGGAAAGGCAGCAAATCAAGTATTTTCCAAGTCTTCGTGAATACTCCCTTTACTACGGGATCAATAAAAAGATGCTCCAGCAACTCGATAAAGAAATCGTGGTGATGCATCCAGGTCCGATTAATCGTGGAGTCGAGCTTTCCTCAGACGTGGCTGACTCGAAGCAGGCAATCATATTGCAGCAGGTAGAAAATGGGGTAGCTGTGCGAATGGCTGTTCTATATCTTTTGGCAGGAGTCAGGAGCTGATTATTAGCTTTTTCTCCAACGGCCTCCGCCAACATAGAACCCAAACGTAAATCCGAAATATTGATTGACAGCCTCTCCAATCACTGCTCCAGAAGTATCCTGAAGATTTGAAGGAGGAATGAAATTATATTCAGCACCCATTCTGAATTTTCCCAATTCGATCCCTGCACGAAGCATTGGTGACCATTTGAAATTGGCTTCAAGATTTCCAACATCGGTATCATCAATGGTGTCAGCATCGATTTCTACAGAGCTCAGTGCATAATAGCCAAATCCAGCACCGATGTATGGGGCAAAATTACTTCCTCCATTATTGAAGTAATAATCCAAGGTGCCCGAAACGGATACATTGGCTGAAACCTCGCCTTCATAATCCTGAGAAATATCGAAATACGTCACATCTTTGGCTAGTCCGGCTATTCCAAGGCGAATACCAACATTGAGATTATCTCGTACATTGATTTTCGGTTCGATATTGACCAATGCACCTATGCCTCCATTTTTTGGGATAGCGGGTCCTAAGTCCATTCCGATTCGGAATTTTCCGGCCTGTTGGGCAAAAGTCAAAGTGGAAAGTCCGATGAATAAGCAAAGTGTGAGTAATTTCTTCATATCGTTTCTATTTTGTCAGTCACAGGCAAAAAAGGTTCCAGAATTACTAAACTTCAATTAAAGTATCCTAGTTTTAGAATCAAATTGCATTTTTATGCTGGAAGTCCAAAATCTGATCAAAAAGTACGGTAAGCAAAACGCTGTCAATGACATCACTTTCGACCTTCAGGGAGGTGAAGTGGTAGGATTACTAGGTCCAAATGGTGCCGGGAAAAGTACCACCATGAAATGTATTGTAGGCTTGCTACGCAAAACATCCGGAGAAATCAGAATTGGTGGATACGATCACCTATCTATAGAGGCCAAACGGCTTTTCAGTTACATCCCGGAAACCCCTTATGTCTATGACTTGCTGACGGTAGAGGAGCATTTACAATTCGTAGCTCAAGCCTATGGCGTACGAGACTGGAAGGCAAAAGGCCATGAATTGTTAGAAACGTACGATCTGCAGGATAAAGCCAAAAAACTAGGAAAAGACCTTTCGAAAGGCATGCGGCAAAAAGTATCTATTTGCTGTGCGCTCTTACCGGATCCTCAGGTGTTGTTTTTTGATGAACCTATGATTGGTTTGGATCCAAAGGCTATCCGAAATACCAAACGGATATTTCGAGAATTAAAAGAAGCTGGAAAGACTATTCTAGTCAGTACCCACCTGATTGATTCGGTAGAGACGATTGCAGATCGGATCATGATTTTGAAAAATGGAAATATCATCGGAAATGATACCCTTGACAACTTGAAGCAGACCTTCGAACAAGGAGAGAGTGGAACACTGGAGGATATATTTTTAGAATTGACAAAGGATGAATGAGATCAAACTGCTGATTCGGAAGGATCTGCTGATCCTGAAAAATAATATCCTGCTAATCCTGCGAAATCCCCTTCGACTGATTCCGTATGCAGCGATCGTGGGCTATTTTTTCTTTATCTACACCATGCGGATGCGGGACCGTGCGGAAGATATGGAAAGTCAAATGCCGGAATTGGATGCAAATGGGCTTCCGGAAGTGGATTTTGCTGTACAGAATATTATTGGCGGAGTGACGGTTTTGGCGTTGGGTTTTCTTCTTTTTCAGTTATTCCGTGCCACGAAACGCAATGTTAGCTTTTTCACCATGGCAGACGTAAATCTGCTTTTTACAGGGCCTGTCAAACCTGAAAATATTTTGATCTATTACATGGGGAGGTCCATCTTGCCCTCCCTGGGTGGAAGTATCATTTTCTTGGTGTATGGCGGGAGTCAGATGGCTGGCACTTTGGATTTTTCACCCGATAATATCTTCTTTATTCTATTTGGATTTGCCTTTTTCTTCTTTCTGCTTTCGCCGATTCGTTTTTTGATTTATACGCTGCACACGAAGTATGATATTCTAGAGCCCATAAAAAACGGAATTACGGTTCTGGCAGTGGTATTAGGAGCAATGGTATTGATACCCGGCTTGATGGCAGAGAAGTTTTGGCAGGGGATGTTTAGCTGGATTGCTTCTCCTTGGTTTGATCTGTTTCCGATTGTCGGTTGGACTCGTGGAATGATGAGTTATGCCTTTCACCAAAACCTGATCTTGGCTTTGGCCTTTTTCGGCTTGTATGTGTTGACGTATTATTTGATTGTTCGCTTGGTTATTCAATTTGCCGGCTATTACTACGAGGATGTACTCGAAGTCACCAAATCCAATGAAATCCAACGAGATAAGGTCAAGGGTAAAAAGGAAGCTTCTGAGGCAACAGGCAGCTTGAATACTAAAAAGCAGCTCGCACTTCCTGATTTCGGGGTAGGGGCCAAAGCATTTTACTGGAGGAATTATGTGCATGCCAGCCGACAGGATTTTCACCCACTATTTGGGGTTTATAGCCTGGTCATGGCCGGCATCGGGATAGTCTTCGCAGTATTGTCACGTTTTGATTGGTTTTCGCATAAAGTCCTGAACGGATACATTTTGGTGCTTCTGGGCTTTTACTTCCTGGCGGGTATCGGCCGCACGAATATTGGAGATCTCAAAAAGCCCTATTTCTTTTTGATTCCAGCATCTTGGTCCGCCAAATTTTGGAATTTGATCAAGTTAGATTTGGTTCAAATCCTGCTCTTTGCTGCGGTTATGATCGTTCCCTCCGTGCTGATTGCTGGTTTGCATTTGCTCATGATACCCATTTTTATTTTTGGGATCATAGTCTCTTACATGATAGGAGTCTGTATTAATTTGATCCCGCAGATCTCTCTAGAGGAGGGCTGGGATCGAAAGCTTATCAAACCAGTCATGCTGATCGGGATCTTTCTGTTTGGGATTATTCCAGCCTTGATTTTTGGAATACTTGTTTTTGTACTGACCAAGCAGTTTGTCTGGATGATGCTCACGGTAGCAATTGGGATGAGTTTTGTTGCAGCTATTTTGATTCATGTGGCATTGGATGTACTTACCCGCCTGGAGTTTAAGGAGGCTAATTAAACACCATAGAAATTAGGCCATTCTTTTTCCATTCCTTCTCTTGGGGATGAAAAATCTCTTATTTTTGCCCCAACCCAAATAAAACGAAGACATGATTTATAATTCCATCATTGAAACCATCGGTAATACGCCGATGATCCGACTAAATCGAGTAGCTAAAGACATCAAAGGGGAGGTGCTGGTAAAGGTAGAGTACTTTAATCCAGGTAACTCGATGAAAGACCGAATGGCTATCAAAATGGTGGAGGATGCCGAGAAGGCAGGAATTTTAAAACCGGGAGGTACCATTATCGAAGGAACCTCGGGTAATACCGGTATGGGGCTTGCTTTGGCAGCTGTGGCCAAAGGTTACAAGTGTATTTTTACCATGGCTGACAAACAGTCGAAAGAAAAAATCGATATTCTGAAGGCTGTAGGAGCAGAAGTGATTGTTTGCCCTACCAACGTTGCGCCTGAAGATCCAAGGTCTTACTACTCCGTTGCTCGGAAATTGAATGCTGATATCCCCAATTCTTTTTACCCAAATCAGTACGACAACATGTCTAACACGGCCGCTCATTATGAGACAACGGGTCCGGAGATTTGGAAGGATACTGACGGAAAGATTACCCATTATGCTGCAGGGGTCGGTACAGGCGGGTCCATGTGTGGTACGGCTACTTACTTGAAGGAGCAGAACCCAAATATTGTCACGGTGGGAATTGATACCTATGGTTCAGTTTTTAAAAAATACAAGGAAACCGGAGTCTTCGACGAAAAGGAGGTTTATCCTTATTTGACAGAAGGAATCGGAGAAGACATCCTTCCCAAAAATGTCAACTTCGACGTGATTGACCATTTTATCAAAGTGACTGATAAAGATGCCGCGGTAATGACCCGACGTCTCGCTCGAGAGGAAGGGCTCTTTATCGGATGGTCCTGTGGTGCCGCAGTTCATGGTGCATTAGAATGGGCTAGAGAGAATCTAAAAGAAGGTGACCAAATGGTGGTGATTTTACCAGATCATGGTACACGCTATTTGGGCAAGGTTTACAATGACGATTGGATGCGCAATCATGGATTTTTAGAGGATAAAAGCTATGCTACAGCTAGGGATATTATCTCCAAGCGACCTTCAGATTACAGTTTGATTGCTGTGAAAAAATCAGACGCAGTCAGAGAGGCAATTGCACTGATGAATAAAACTAGTGTGTCTCAAATCCCGGTCTTGGATGGAGGGGAAGTAGTAGGAAGTGTCACCGATACCAAATTGCTTTCCAAGATCATTGAGAATCCGGTATTGAAGGACGCACATGTGTCCGATGTGATGGAAGATTCCATGACTTTCGTAGCTGGTGATAGCACGCTAGATGTACTTTCTTCCATGATCGAAAAAGAAAAGGCGGTGTTGGTGCGTGACGGAAATGGAAATATCCATATCATTACAAAACATGATATTTTAGAAGCGTTTACCAATTAATATCCATGATCAATCCAATAAAGTTGGAGCAGATGCTCCAAAGGCCTGTACATTTTGATATTGACAAAGCTTTAAGACGAGGCTGGGAGCTATTTAAGACCAATCCCTTGTTATTTATTGCTTTCTTTTTGGTCATCATAGGTATATCGGCAGGAGCATCTTTTTTCTTGGAAGACTTTGCCGGGATTGTTTCCATTTTCGTCACTCCAGCTTTGACAGCAGGCTTTTATTTGGCTGCAAATAGGGTAAGCCGGGAGGAACATTTGGATTTCAGCCACTTCTTTGATGGCTT
The DNA here is from genome assembly GCF_028823735.1 of Algoriphagus sp. NF. NCBI lineage: Bacteria > Pseudomonadati > Bacteroidota > Cytophagia > Cytophagales > Cyclobacteriaceae > Algoriphagus > Algoriphagus sp. NF. The sequence goes on along the minus strand of NZ_JAPEIB010000045.1, from coordinate 1,713 downwards.
CAAATTCTGGTTTCCAGTAATCGTGGTCAATTTGGTATCTGGTATTTTGACCGTCTTAGGAATTATTGCACTGATCATTCCAGGTATTTATTTGGGCGTCGCTTACAGCTTTGCCATGGCATTTGTATTATTTGCCGGCTTGGAATTTTGGACTGCGATGGAGTTCAGCAGAAAGCTGATCACCAAGATCTGGTGGAGGTTTTTTGCTTTCCTGATTCTCCTTTTGTTGATCAATTTGGTGGGGCTACTTTTTCTTGGAGTAGGACTTTTGGTGACAGGTCCAGTTAGTTATTTAGCAATCTATGCCGCTTTTGAGGATTTGACAGGAGACTATTTAGTAGAAGATGAAGGAACCGTCAATCTTCCTCATGCGCCAGAAGCATAGCCTCGAGTCGGTTTCGGCATTTGGCAGTGTATTCATCAACAGCAGTCGGTGAGGGATGGGGAGGCTGTAAAGCTTCTGAGAAATAAATTCGAACTTTTCCCGGTTTGAGCAAAATCGAACCCCGTTTCATAATCCGGTCGGCTCCTATTACGGCCATTGGTAAAATGGGGATTTGACTTTCGATGGAAAGGCGAAAGGCTCCTTTATGAAAAGTTAGCAGGGTTTCCGAAGTGTCATTCCGGGTTCCTTCCGGTGCTACGACCACAGATTTACCTTTGGAAAGGATTTCGACGAGTTTTTCCAGGCTTTTTCTGCGGGACTCGGTGGAGGTTCGGTCCACCCAAATGGCAAACCTGCCCACAATCCAACCGAAAACGGGGATCTTCGAAAGCTCCATCTTACCAAGGGCTTTTAGTGTCTGAGGAATAGCTATGGGTATGACTGGCGCGTCAACAAAGGAACGGTGGTTGAAAATAAAAATGTAAGGCTGACTTTTGTCGATATATTTCAGCCCTTCGACCTGAAACCGAATTCCGGAGAGGAAGGACCAGGTACCTGCCCAGAGTCGGATAAAGAAAAAAGATATTCGATCACCCCGTTCAGAAATCAAGGAAGGAATTACCATAAATAGCCCAAGCAAAATCATCAAGATGATGAAAATCAAGGCTGAGTAAATCGTATAAATCCACTGGAAGAACTTGATCATCCGAAATATTCGTTAATTTTGGGTTCGAAAATAATCCTTTAACTCTTTGCTTGCACAAGCCCCGATGCGATTTGGGGCTTTTTCATTTGGTTCTTCAGATTTTTTTTAGAACCTACTAGATTTTCCAAATCGGCTCGATGAAGCTGATAACCTAATCGCGAGAAAAAGTTAACTAATTTCTTGCTTCTTTTCTTTTCTTTTCTTTTCTTTTCACTGTTTTATGTTAAGTGTTATTTTATTATGAAAAAGTTAAAAATTGTTCTCATTTCGTTTCTGTTCATTTTGGTTTCCGCCTGTGTCAGTGATGATGATGTTGCAGAGGTTCCTTTATTTGAAGGGTCATCTACAGAGTTGCTTGAAGGTGTCAGAAAGTTCCCTGCTTTTACTGATTACGAAGATGTATTAGAATTAAAAAATCTTCAGGAAACACCTGATTTTGTATCATTTGCAGATTTGGTTAACAGTCCTAAAAATTCTAAATCTGAAATTGCAAGAGTTTGGCAGGAAGATGATTTTTTAAGGGATTTTTCCGACGCTTACGTTTTGAAAATATTGGATTCTAACGGTATGGTGATCATTGGAGACTTTTTAATAAAACTTGACTTTAATAGTAAGAAAGCCT